>DATIGH010000317.1:0-3050 GCA_035454845.1 Nitrospira sp. | reverse complement strand
CCGAGACGCCGCGTTTTCCCAAGTCTCACCCGCCCGACCCGGCCGTTTTTTCCACCCGCCGACCCACCGATTGCCCTGCAATCGATTTCCCCGGACGCGCTCTCTTCAGGTGGCGATGGCGAGACGCACTACTGGAAAGTTCACATGTACGGTGATCAGTGAACAGTGATGAGTGATGAGCAGTCTCCTTACTTCTCAGCAGGGATGGCCTTTGCCGTTTCGCGATCATGGCCGGAGAAGCGAGGCGTCCGCCTCGCTGAGCCGAGAAGGAAAGCTGGAACTGACTAAGGTGCCACGGTCGCTAGATCGTGGCCGCGGGAATTCCAGAAGGCTTCCGCTCGGCGAAGCGTAGCCGGACCGCTTCGAGAGGCCAATGAGCGAAACGCAAAGGCCATCCCTTTATCCATCGCTGGACCAGCAGGTGACCATCCACCTCTTTCCCCTTCTGGGTGTGCGCGTTCGGCAAGCACATGAGATCAAGCGTGCGAGGCTATCTCTTCCCCATCTTTGCAAGTTCTGAAAAATAGTGCGCAAAGGCCTTCATGCCGCCAGACGCTTGGCCCCAATCGAAGTACTCATTGGGCGCGTGATAGCCGTGCTCCGGCAGGCTCAAGCCGAGGAACAAGATGGGAACCTTCCACGCGTTCTGCATGGTCACGACCGCTCCAATTGATCCACCTTCGCGAATAAATGCCGGCTCCTTACCGAATCCCGCCTTCACCGCGCGCTTCACGCATTCGACGTAGGGGCCTTCGAAACTGCCTCTGAAAGGATGGAGCATGCCTTCTGGTTCCACTTTCACCTCTGGATTCAGTTTCGACACGTATTTCTTGAACAGGGCAAACACCTTCTCTGGAGTCTGATTCGGCACGAGCCGCATGCTTATTTTTAGTTCGCCGCCACCCGGGACCACCGTCTTGACGCCAGGGCCGTGGTAGCCTCCGGTCAAGCCATGTATCTCAAACGTGGGAGCCGCCCAGATGCGGCGCGTCACCTCAGCCGGATCATCCGTTCTCAGTGAATGGAATCCGTAGGCCGCCTTGAAGCGCTTGACCTGAAACCCGGATTTGAGAAAACTTTTGATCTCCTCCTTCGTCGGTTGTGCGACATCTTTATAGAAGCCCGGTACTTTCACTTCGCCGGTTTTGGCGTTGACGCAGGCGTGGGCGATCTCCATGAGCTCCGCGAGAGGATTTCTTGCCGCCCCGCCGGTGACTCCCGAATGAGCGTCTTTGCTGCCCGTTCGCAACGTCAGTCTGGCGCCGATCAAGCCGCGCAGGCCGTACGGCATGGCCGGCTGCCCCTTGGCGATCCAAATGGTATCGGAGACCACCACCGAATCGGGAGCAGGAATCTCCGCCCGCTTCTTGAGTCCTGCGGCAAAATGCGGACTGCCGATTTCTTCTTCAAGTTCCCACAGGAAGCGGATATTCAGAGGCAGCCCCTGGTCGATGGCAAACCGCGCAGCAAACAAAGCAGTGAGCGCCGGTCCTTTGTCATCTGTCGCGCCACGACCATGATAGATTCCGCCCTCGTTCTTGAAAGCAAAAGGCGCTTGTTGCCATTCGGGCTCCTGAGCCGGCTGAACGTCCAAATGATTGTAGATCGTCACCGTCGGATACCGGTCGCCCGCCGTCCATCCACCGGACACGGTGGGATAGCCGCCGTTCTCAACGATGCGCGATTCAGCTCCGACTGCTGTCAACACCTGTGACGCCAAATCGGCCATGCGCCGCATGTCGTTCGCCTTTGCCGGGTCCATGCTGATCGAGGGAATTTCCACCATCTGGCCCAACAGAGCTTCGAATTCCGCCCGGCGCTCGACGACGTAGGCATCGAGTTGCTGTTGTTGTATCGCCATGAATCCTCCTGACGTGAGCTGGCGGATTATAGCGAGAGACCCGGCGCCGCGAAAGGTTGTCGGGTGATCGTCCGAAGCGCTGAAGAAATGCTAGAATCGGCCTCAATGCGCCGGCGACTCATTCGCATGTCCTGGTCGAACGCCTGTTCGATCGCTCTTGGATGCCTTCTGCTCTCGAGCGCTCCGGCAGCCGAATCCATCACGATTCGCGACATCCTCGACGACCCGGTGAGCTACCATCTTAAGCAAGTCGTGCTGTCAGGAATCGTCCGCAACGTCCAGCCGCTCGATCCTTACAAGTTGCCGGCCGGAACCACCTGTTATGGCGCCTATCTCTTCTACCTCGAAGACGAGACGGCGTCGATCAATGTGGCTGTGTTCGGCATTTGCGGTTTTCCGACCGTGAAGGATCCCGACGTCGAAGACGGCGCGCGCGTGGAGCTCCGCGCGACCATCCAAGCGCCCAGCCATGGCGGCTACTATTTGAGCTTTCAGGGTCTGCAAGTGGCCGGTGAACGTGAAGGCGTGATTCAGGCTGTGGCCGATCGAATTACACCGCTCACGGAATAGACACACGACATCCCACGAGAACCCGCAATGTGGTCTGCTGTGAAGAGCTCTTGGATGATCCGATGGGCACTCTTGGTCTTGGCTGTCCTGGTGGAAGTGGCCGGCTGCGCGAGCAGTCAGGGCCTCTCCCTTGATGCGCTCCGGAACGAGATCTCACGGGAAGAATCTCGATTTCTCGACGCACAGGCCACAGCCGTCGCTCCGGCCCGTCCCCATGAGCCGAAGTTGGGCCTCTACCTCAAACCGACGGGATTTCTGAATCGGGAATTTGAATGGACCAGCCGTGACCGGGACGCGGTGTTGGCCTGGTCCCAGCGGGTTCCACTCGGCGGCGGCCGGAGCACCGGATTTCTGACGCTGTCGTCGTTGAAAGGCCACACGTTGAGGGAACTCCTACCGATCGCTGCGCGCTACGGGGTCGATTGGGTGTTGGTCTTTGACGGGGCCGCTGCCGTTGATCGCTATAACAACTACAAAGCCCCTCTGCTGTACTGGACGATCGTGGGCGCTTATCTGGCCGACGGCACTCACAGCGATGCGCTCTGTCTTGTAAAAGCCACGTTATGGGACGTCAAGTCAGGAGCCCGCCTGCTCGAGGAACAGGCGGAGGGCGAGTACA
>DATIGH010000316.1:0-12546 GCA_035454845.1 Nitrospira sp. | reverse complement strand
CCGGACCAGCCATCCATGTCTCCGCAGGTCGGCAGTAACGGCCATACGCCGGCTGCTCGCTACGCCCTGAGTGAGTACCGCATCGGGCCCGAAGACGTGCTCAACATCTCGGTCTGGAACAATACGGCGATCAGCCGCACCGTTCCGGTCCGGCCCGATGGGAAAATTTCATTGCCGCTCGTCAACGACGTGCATGCGGCGGGGCTGACGCCCAACCAACTGCGCATGGTGTTGACGAAAAAGCTCGCAGAATATGTGCCGTCCCCCGAAGTCTCTGTCATCGTCGAAGAGGTGCACAGCTTCAAGGTTTCGGTCATCGGAGAGGTCAAGAAAACCGGGCGGCATGAACTCAAGGGAGGCGCCACGGTGTTGGACGTGCTGGCCATGGGCGAGGGTTTCGGGGATTTTGCCAGCCGCGGCCGCATCGTGGTGCTTCGCCCCGAGGGCAAGACCATGCGACAGATTCCATTCAACTATAACAAGGTGGTCTCCAGTGACGGTGTGCTCGAAAATTTTCTCTTGCAGCCCGGAGACATCATCGTCGTCCCGTGAGGGGGCTCGCGATGGCCGCACCTTCGATCTCAACGGCCGGGTGGTCGCCATGGCATCCGTCGTTTGTCTGGCGACCTTCGCGGCCGGGTGCCACGGGACACCGGTCAGTGCAGGAGCATCGATAGAATTGCCGCAGCCAAGTGAACGGGTGCTGGTCGTCGGGAATCATCCAGGCGTCGTCAGCACGGGCATCACGTGGCTGGAGCGGCATGGGCTGGTGGTGGCGGCTCCCGGTGCCGTCCTGCTGATGCCGGATCAGACGCTCTTTGACGAGGCAAAAGCGGTGCGCGCGCGGTCGGTTGTCTGGTTGCAATTAACAGGCGACAATCGCGCGCCCATGGTTGCCGTCCAAGGACTCGATCCGGAAACAGCAACCGTGTTGTGGACCGGTCATGCCCGATCCACTTCATACGACTCGCGACCTGTGCAACATGAAGCCGCTCGGCTCACGTGCCATGCCTTCGCCGCCGTGTGGAAGAGCGACCAGGATCCACCCTGTCCATGAGATTGGCAAACCGCAGCGGGCCGGCCATGGGCCTGTTGCTGTTCGGCGTGGCATGCATCGCCGGGTGCAACATCACGGCCGGCCAAGTCAGCAGTCCTCGCACGCCGACCGAACAGCTTCTCTTGACGCAGTCGCTCTTCCGTAGTCTGGAGGAGATGGTGATCCCCCTCAAATCCGGTGATGTGGTGACCGTGGAAACCGCCTGGGTTCCCTCCCACGACGACTTCAAAGGGGATCTGCCGTTCGCGGCATCTGTGATTGCCTCATGGTTCGCTCAGCACGGTGCCGTCGTCGGCGGTGAGAACCCGAAGTTTCGGGCCCGGGTGCTGCTGCATGCCTTCGGATTGGATAAAAAAGATGTCTTTATCGGTGTTCCGCCTATTCAAAGCGTGCTGATTCCGATCGCGCTGCCCGAACTGACGCTGTATCGAAACCTTCGAAACCGTGGATACACACGCCTCTCCATCGATTTGGTGGACATGTCGAGCGGCCGGCTGATCGGCACCCCATGGATCACGGAAGCGTCAGTCACGCACGAGCGATATACGGTCCTCTTTTTGTTGTCCTGGACATCGAGCGACCTCCTGCCTCCGCCGCCTTAGGTAGCAAAAGCACACACGAAGTGTCCCAGCACAATTTTAGGTTGGATTTGAATGCGAGACGTCTTGTCTTGTGTCTCTGACATCCTGTCCAGTGACTACATATGCTGACATGAAAATCCATTCATGTGTGCGGCATTTATCGCACGTACCATTGGATTCGCTCAGCCAGTTTCGGGATTCGCTAATCCTCTTTCGCGGTGCAGATGTTTCCATCCCAGGGACTCTTGAAACATCCCACATTGACGACGAGAAGGCACTTCGCTTGCACAAACTGGCGGTGGAGCGGGCGGCAAAGAAGCAGTTCGGTCAACGCATGATCGACGGGCATACGAAGGCGAACCAGCAGGTCAAGCAACTGGGCGAAAGCGTCGACCTGCCTCAAGGGATGACTGCCCTCACGGGTAGCAAGGGGAACGATGATGCGCACGATCGAGGCTATTCATCAACAGCAGCCGATCCGCGTCGTGGTGGCCGTGCCCATTGCTGCCCACCCCTGTCTGATCCCCTAGGCATCACGTCTGGACCGTGCGACCACACGGTCATCGCGAAGCACACACGAAGTCAGGGGTTTCTCCAGCGGTTGAGAGCCGAGCCTCCCGATATGCTGGGCGAAGAGGGGTGCTTATGGTGGGCTTCAGGCAGTGACATGGTCAATATTTCATAGCGCTCGAGTCCGTGCGTTGACCGTACTCGCTTTGTCCGCGTTGACCGCTATTGCGATTGGAACGCTGTATTCAACAGGCAGCGCCGATCTTCCCGGCCAGGATGAGCAGCCGGTAGCCTTCTCTCATGCCCGGCATGCTGGGGAGTTACAGATTGCATGTCTGTACTGCCATCGGTCGGCGACTGTGTCGCAAACGGCAGGAGTCCCGTCTATGCAGCTGTGTGTCAGCTGTCATCGCAATCTGGCTCAGCAGAGACCTCAGACACAAGAGGTCTTGGCGTATTGGGAAGAGCAACGGCCGATTCAATGGACACGCCTCCATCGTCTGCCCGATTTCGTCTACTTCACCCATGAAATGCACCTCAAAGCAGGGTTTCAGTGCGTCACATGTCATGGGCACGTGGAGCAGATGGCCTCTACGCCGCGTGCGGCAAGCCTGGAAATGGGATGGTGCCTCTCCTGCCATGAGGCGCAAGGCGCCTCGCGCGATTGTTGGACGTGCCACAAATAGAGGCTTGAGGGAAAGCGGATGAAGATTAAGCGCCGTACATGGATGAAGGCTGCGGCAGCCGCGATGGCGTCGGCTGCGTTGCCAGGCTGCAAGCCACAGGTCCACAAGCTCGTTCCCTACCTCCTTCCCGATGATGAAATCGTGCCGGGTGTGGCCGACTGGTACGCCTCAACCTGTGGCGAATGCTCCGCCGGCTGCGGCGTGCTCGTTCGGACGATGGAAGGGCGCGCCAAAAAAATCGAGGGAAACCCCGAGCATCCGGTGAACCAGGGAAAGCTGTGCGCCCGCGGCCAGGCCGCCGTGCAGAGTTTGTATCATCCAGACCGGTTGCGTGAACCGCGAGAGAGACATGGAAAGAGCTCGGGAGTGTTCGAGCCGATCACTTGGGAGGAAGCGATCGGGGCGATCGCCGACCAGCTCCGATCCGCGCAGGGCCGTATCGTCATGATCAGCCGCCCGCTCTCAGGGACATCACGAGCGCTGTTGCTCGAATTCATGAACATGGTTGGAGGGCGGCTCTATTGGTACGACCCGGCGGCAGACGTGCCGCTTCGCACAGCCCTCGGCTTGATCTTCGGCAATGTTGGGCTGCCCCAGTATGATGTTGCCGGTGCGGATTACCTCATTTCTTTTGGCGCACCGTTTCTAGAACAGTGGCTTTCGCCTGTTTCGTATGGCGTGGCCTATGGTCGGATGCGGCAAGGAAGACCGACGGTGCGGGGCCGTTTTGTCCACATCGAGCCGAGGCTCTCGCTCACGGCCGCCAATGCCGATCGGTGGATCCCGATACGACCAGGGACAGAGGGTCTCTTGGCGCTGGGCCTGGGGCATATCTTGCTGACTGAACGATCGGACCGCCGCGCGCATCAACGTGGGAGGTTTGAAGTCCTCTTTGGCGGGGTGGATCTCAAGCAGGTCGCAACTGAGACTGACGTCCCGACGGATGAGCTTCGACGGTTGGCGAAGGAGTGCGCAGGAGCCAGGCATCCCCTGGTTATCGGGGGAGGGTCGGCCTGCTCCCATACCAACGGAACTCAGTCTCTCATCATCATCAACGGCTTGAATGCGCTATTGGGCAACATCGGACAGCCCGGCGGCGTTCGATTCTACCAGTCGCAAACATATCCCCATCAAGGCGAGGATCAGACTGTGCCTTGGCTCACCGAACGCCTCGCGCAAGCGCTTCTAGCTGAATTTGAATCGGGACAACGTTCCGTGCTCCTGGTGAATGAATGTAACCCCGTATTCTCGATGCCGCCCGTGATGCACATCGACAGGCTGTTCGCTCGCGCCTCGTTTGTTGCGAGCTTTGGACCGCTGCTCGATGAATCTGCCTCGCTTGCAGACATCGTGTGTCCCAGCCATCACTGGCTTGAGGGCTGGGGCGACCATATGCCGGACACCGCGATGCCCGTTGAGACAGCAAGCCTACAACAGCCCGCCGTGAGCCAACTCTATGGCACGCGCCAGCTCGGAGACATCGTGCTTGATCTTGCGCGCGCGGTCCGACCCGGGTGCCTACCATGGAAGAGCTTCGCCGAGCTGCTGAAACACAACTGGACCAGCCGCTTCGGCAACTCTTCACTCGCAGAGCAAGAGCGCGAGTGGGTCTCGTCGCTGCAACAAGGCGGCCGCTGGGATGATGACGCCAAACCGCTGTCGATCACGGCCAGGTGGACGCCCACTCGGCTGGACCCCGCTTCGTTCATGGGAGACGAACGGCAGTATCCCTTTCATCTGTATCCGTACCCCTCGACGACGATGGGGCACAATGGGGCGCATCTCCCCTGGTTGCAGGAGCTGCCTGATACGTTGACGACGGCGATGTGGGGCACATGGGTCGAGATCAATCCGGCAACCGCGGCCAGCTACGGGATTGCACAAGGGGATATCGTTCGGATTCAGTCTTCCCTTGGGAGCATCGAAGCGCCCGTAGTGCTGTTTCCCGGAATCCGGCCGGACGTTGTGGCCATGCCGGTGGGGCAGGGACACACGAGCTATGGCCGTTACGCCACCGGTCGGGGAGTCGATCCCTCACAGCTGGCCGTTCCTGCGTTTGATCAGGAATCGGGCGCATTTGCCACCGGCGCGACGCGCGTGCAGATCGAACGGACCGGCCGCAGAGGCCGGCTCGTCTTGCTCCAACAGCCGGCGGTCGAGGCCTCGGGCCTCATTCAGGTGGATCCGGTAAAGCCCATCATTTAAAGGAGGAGCCATCATGGCGGAAGCAGATGAAAAAGAGCCATATCGATGGGGCATGGTCGTTGATCTCGACCGTTGTACCGGATGCGAGTCTTGTGTCGTGGCCTGTCACGCTGAGAACAACATTCGCATTTCCGGAGAACAGGAAGCGGCGCAGGGGAGGGCCATCAATTGGATACGTATTGAACGCTACTGGGAAGGCGAGTACCCGAATGTCACGGCCAAATTCATTCCCGTATTGTGCCAGCATTGCGGGAACGCACCCTGCGAACCGGTCTGTCCGGTCTATGCGGCGTACCACACCCCTGAGGGGTTGAACGCCCAAGTCTACAACCGCTGCATCGGCGTTCGATATTGCGGCAACAACTGTCCCTACGTAGTGCGCCAGTTTAATTGGTTCGATCCGCATTGGGATGCTCCGCTGGAATCGCAGCTCAATCCCGATGTCACGGTGCGTCAGAACGGCATCATGGAAAAGTGCACCTTCTGTGTGCAGCGTATCCGGAAGGCCAAAGAACAAGCAGACTTGGAGGGGCGCCACATTCGTGACGGTGAGGTGCAACCGGCCTGTGTGCAGACCTGTCCGACATCCGCACTGGTGTTCGGAAACCGGAATGATCCCGAAAGCCGGGTGTCGGTGATGGCGCGCAATGACCGGGGATTTCGTTTGTTGGAATCACTGGGGACCGACCCTGCCGTGACCTACTTAAAGCGGTTGAGCTGATGGCCACTCGCGACGCGGTTTGGAACGATATGCCGCGGATCAACAGGGACCTGTTGGCTCCGCTGTCCGGCTTGAGCGGACGGTATCTCCTCTTAGTCGCCTGTTTGGCAGCCCTCGTGGCAGCAGGGGCCGGCGCATGGCTGTATCAGATCGAAACCGGCATCGGCCAGACGAACATGCACGCGCCGATTTTCTGGAGCTCCTACATTGCGTCCTTCGTCTACTGGATCGGTGTGAGCCATAGCGGGACCTTTATTTCCGGCGTCCTGCGGCTGACAAAAGCCGAGTGGCGCCGCCCGGTCACTCGCATTGCGGAGCTGATGACGATCATTTCTGTCCTGATTGCCGCCCTCTGCGTGTTCTTTCACTTGGGCCGGGTCTGGCGGTGGTATTACCTCATTCCCTATCCCAACCAACGGGAAATCTGGCCTGATTTTCGATCCCCGTTGATGTGGGACGCCACAGCCATCTTCACCTATGCGACCGCGAGCACAATTTACCTCTACCTGCCCTTGATTCCGGACTTCGCGTTGGCCCGCGATCGTGTAGAGGGGTGGCGCAAGCCGCTCTACTCGCTGCTGAGTCTCGGATGGAAGGGGTCGCAGCGTGAATGGGAAACGCTCAACACAGCCATCCGGATCATCACTCCCTTGATTGTCATGGTGATGATCTCCGTCCACTCGATTGTCGGATGGGATTTCGGCATGTCGCTCGTGCCCGGATGGCACACCTCCATCATAGCCCCGTACTTCGTCGTGGGCGCCGTACACTCGGGACTCGGCATGGTGGCCATCGGGTTGTACGTCGTCCGGCGCACGTACGGTTGGGAGCCGTACATCCGGCGGGAACATTTCGACAAGATCGGCAAGTTGCTTGTCGTGACGACCTTGACGCTCGCCTACCTCTATTTCGCAGACCAACTGACCGTGTGGTACGGCAAAAAGCCGGATGAAATGGCGATTTTGCACAGCCTGATGACCGGTGACTATGCGGTGCCGTTCTGGGCGATGATTGCGTTGATCTATGTCTTTCCGCTCACGTTGTTGACCAATCCGACATTTCGCGCCTGGCCGGCGGGAATGCTGTGCATGGGGATCGGTATCAACATCGGCATGTACATCGAACGGGCGCTGATCCTCGTGCCTCCCTTGACCCATCCCCGGCTGACCTATCAGTGGAGTCAGTATTTCCCCTCCTGGATCGAGCTGACGATTCTCACGGGTGCATTGGCCTTGGCTGTGTTGCTCTATGTGCTGCTTTCAAAATTTGTTCCCCTGATTTCCATTTGGGAAGAGAAAGAAGGACGCCTGCATGCCGCTGCACGATGAACTGGATCTGCACGCTCTCTTCGAGCCCGACGTTGACGTCATGAACGTCAGGCGGCAGGTGGCGGAAGCCGGCGTGCCGGAAGACTCCATTCATGTGTTAAGTCCGCTTCCCTTGTCTGATGCGGCGTCCGACCGGATCGCCGGGATTCCGCTGTACATCGTGACGTTGCTGGCCGGCCTATTGGGAATCGGCGTCGGCCTCTTCTTCGCTGCAGGCACGGCAGTGATGTATCCGTTAATGACAGGCGGCAAACCGATTGTCGCGCCTCCCATCGTCGGGATTGTGTCGTACGAGACGATGATGCTGGTAGCCATCGTGACAACATTTCTGACGATGATCGTCAAGGTGCGGGCGACGAACTCAGAGATTCGCTTTCGCGATGCCCGGATCGACGAGGGACGAATCGCCGTTGCGGTACGCGTGCCGATGTTTGGGACGGTGGCCGGTGCTGTCCGGGAGGTGCTCGAGCAGGCTGGCGCCATCGACGTGCAGGCATCCGTGATCGCTGAAGGGGAAGAAGCCCTTGCTCGCCGGATCCGCCCTGCGGCTTCAGTGCTGCTCGCCGTCGGACTCGCTGGAGCAATCGGGGGTTGTTCCCGAGACATGCAGGATCAGACGTCGTATCAATCGCAGGAAGCACCCCGTGTCCATTCACCCGAAGGCAGCATCCCCCGGTCCAGCCGTCGCGTGTTGCGGGCGCGGCCGACGTCCGGTGGGGCTCCGGAGGAGAGAGGCGCAATTCTATTTCGCATCAATTGCGTGCACTGTCACGGTGTCCAGGGGGACGGCGACGGACCGGTGGCGCCGTATCTGAAGGAGCTGCCTGCGAACCTGAAAAATGACGAAGTCCGCGCGATGTCAGATGAACAGATCTACAGTGTGCTGACCGAGGGGAAGGACATGATGCCCTCGTTCAAAGGGGAGCTGTCCGCGGACGAACGTCTGGACCTCGCCCGCTTTGTGGCCTCGCTCTCCCGTCCCGCCACGGCGCGCGCCGTTGGACCGGAAGGTCCCTGACATGCCGCCGTTCGACCTCACCCTGCCGTCTCTGCAATTTCCTCTGTTCGGGAACAGTGTCGCGGTTGCCATCCCGAGTTTGCTGCACATCGTGTTAGCCGGACTATCCGTGGCGTTCATGGTGATGGCGCCCGTTTTCGAGTGGCGCGGGCAGCGGAACCCATATTTGACCGATTTGGCCTATGCGATCACGAAATTTACCGTGGTGATCTTCAGTGTGAGCACCGTCCTGGCCGTCATCATGGTGGAACTGCTGATTGGTCTGTTTCCCGTCACGACGATGTGGATCTGGAATCAGTTCCGCGCGCCTATCGCCCTGGCCATCGGCGCGTTCTTCCTCCAATTCGCGGCGCTCTACCCCTACTATCATTACTGGGAGCGGATCAGACGGCGCAGTGTACGACTGCACCTGACCATGGGCATCACGGCGGCGGTGTTGATGATGCTGTGGGTCGCCGTTCTCGACGGCATGGGTTCCTACATGCTCACTCCGGTCGCGGGCCGCACGACATGGGGAAATTTACTGAACCCCACGTGGGTGTCTCTCATGTTGCACCGGTTTGTCGGGGAGCTGGTCATGGCGGGCTATGTCATTGCCGCCTACGGAGCGTGGCGGGCCGGACGTCTGCAAGACGCGGCTCATCGCGACTATTACGCCTTGCTCATCAAGATCGGGTGGCTCGGCGGTCTCGGCGCTTTGGTTCTCCAGCCGTTTACCGGTCTGTTGTACGCCGCGTCGATCACTAATGCCGCCCCCGGTGCCTACGAACAGATCGTGCGTGGGCCGTATCGAGTCCTCGCGTATCTGCAATTTATCCTAGTGGCGCTCTTGTTTGTAGGCAATCACCTTTTATTGAATTCAGCGAGTCCTGCTGAACGGCGATCACGCTGGCTGGACATTGGGATTCCCGTGAGTGCCTTGCTGATGGTCGGATCTGTCGGACACACCGGTCTTCGACGCGCCTTCTTGTACCTTCTCGTGGGGCTGACGCTCTGGTCGCTTTGGTCGGTCTTCCAAGACAGAGGAAGGATCTTCTCACCCGGACAGCCTATTGGCGGCTGGGGTCGTACGATTGCCATGACTCTGGGGATGTTGGCGGTCCTCATTTACGTGACGATGGGGACCATTCGTGAGACGGCGAGACGTCCCGACACGGTGCGGAACATGATTTCGTTGCATGACGAAGCGGAACAGCCGGCGGCCTTTCGCGAAGGAGCCGCGACTGGCAAACATTCGGTCTACGTCGGGACCAAGGAGGCCGAGTAACGATGGTGGTGGAACCCCTCGGCTTTCCTCTGTTGTACGGGCGGATCGCCATTGCCGCTGCCGCGCTTTCCCACACGCTCTTTGCCACCTTCATCGTCGGTTCGGCGTTCCTGGGTGCAGCGACGGAAACGATCGGGTATCTGAGGCGGAATGCAGATTTTGAACGGTTGGCGCGGTTGATCGCGTTTACACTCATCGTGAGCACGGCTGCCATTTCGTTTCTCGGCGTCATCCTGGTGTTCTGTCTCAATATCTTCTGGCCGCATTTCTGGTCCACCTTATTCCGGATCATGTTTTGGCCGCTCCTGCTCGAAGCGGCCTTCTTTTTGGGCGAAGCCATCTTCGCCTACAGTTGGTACTACAGCTGGGAACGGGCTGCAGCCGATCAGCGGAAGAAGGTTTGGCACATCGGGTTGGGGTGGGGAGCGGCCGCCTGCTCCTATATCGCCATGATCATGATCGACATCGTGGCGTCGTATATGCTGACCCCCCGGCCTCCAGAGCATATGTGGCAAGCGATTTTCAATCCGACGATGGTGTATCTGCATGTGCATCGAATTTTCGGCAACATGACCTGGACGGGGTTCGCGCTGGCGGCTATTTGCGCCATTGCATGGCTTCGTGCCCGTACCGCGGATGACACGAGCTTCTATCGGTGGGCTGGCACCGTCTGCTTCTTTGTGGCCTTTGGCGCCTTATTGATCATGCCGTCGATCGGATATCAGTACTTGTTACAGCTGCGGTATACCGAACCGCAGGCGTTTCACACCTTGATGTTGGGAGGACGATCATGGCTGTTTGATCTCGTGGCCTTTCTCTACAGCACCCTTATCGTGATGGGCACATGGTACATCTGGAACATCGTCCGCCGCGCGGCGCCTTCGGACAGCCCCAGCCGGTTCATTGTGCCCTGGTCGTTGTTGGTCTTGATCGTGGCGGGAATGGTATTTGCGATGCCCTATCATCTCCAGCATGTTCCGTTCATGTCGTGGGTCACCGACACCACGATCAATCCGCTGGGAAAGATGCAGCCGAACAAATATTTTGCCATCGCGACCCTGTTTGTTTTTGGTCTGACAAACTGGCTCGTGCTCTCACGCTCCTTTTCTCGCCGTTGGTCGGTAGCGCCTGAAAGATCCGATGCCCCTCGAGACCGCACCAGTCCGCGCCTTCTCGTCGTCATGTCGTTCTGTGCGATTTTGACCATGCTTTCGATGGGATGGGTGCGGGAATCGGCCCGCGCTTACAACGGCTATCTCATCTATGGCGTGATGAAGCTGACGGACGAGCGACCCACCTATGAGCCGGCCAACCAGGGGCTGGCCGTCACCGGCGAGCCCTGAGCTGTCCGATGGCTGTCCCTGCACGGAGCCGTGGAGCCACAGCGATTCGCGCCAAACGGTCTTTTTTGGCGCGCCAAGTCCTGTTGCCGGCGCAAGCGGTCATCCATAGCCGCGTTGTCAGCGGAGTAGTCCTGTTCGCGGCCGCCGTTGTGGCCCTCATCGCGGCCAATTCACCGTGGTCTGAAGCCTACGCGGCATTCCGCGAAACGGAGATTTCGATCGATCTTCCCTTTGTCTCGCTCTCCCTGAATCTGAAGCACTGGGTGAACGACGGCCTCATGACGGTCTTCTTCTTTGTCGTCGGATTGGAAATCAAGCGCGAGCTCTTGCACGGGGAACTCAATGCATGGGAAAAGGCCGCCTTGCCGTTCTTCGCCGCGTTGGGGGGAATGGTGGTTCCCGCCTTGGTCTACCTGGCATTCAATTGGGATGGTCCCGGACGTAGCGGCTGGGGCATTCCGATGGCTACGGATATCGCGTTTGCCTTGGGTGTGCTGGCCTTGCTCGGCGAGCGCATTCCCTCGCAGCTGCGAGTGTTCCTTCTGGCGCTCGCCACCGTCGATGACATCGGCGCGATTCTCGTGATCGCCATCTTCTATACGAGTTCCTTGTCGTTCCAAGCGCTCGGATGGGCCGCTGGCCTGCTCGGAGCGGTGCTGGCCATGCGCTGGATCGGCATACGGGGTGTGCACTACTACGCCGTCGTAGGAGCCGGCTTTTGGCTTGCGCTCCAGCAAACGGGCGTGCATCCGACTATTGCCGGCGTGCTGTTGGGTCTAGCGACGCCGGCCGATCCCTGGTTCGGCTACCGAGAGTTTGCCAGCCACGCGCGAGAGTTGGTCAGCCGATTCGAAAAAGAGCTTCAACGCTGTGACGAAGCGCGAGCGGATGCGCTCCTCGGACATCTTGAAGAGCTGGCCCGCGAAACCGAAGCCCCGCTCGAACGTCTCGAGCGGCTGGTTCAGCCTTGGGTGAGCTTTATCATTCTTCCGTTGTTCGCCTTAGTGAACGCGGGGATTGAACTGTCGGCCGGCACCATCGCTTCAGCGGCGGTCAGCCCGATCGCGCAAGGGTGTGCGGCCGGGCTCCTGCTCGGAAAGTTCGGTGGGATTTGGATCTCCTGTTGGGGAGCGATCCGGTTTGGAGCGGGGAGGCTGCCAACCGGTGTGGCGCTTCGTCATGTTGCAGGAGTGGCGTTGATCGCCGGCATCGGCTTTACCGTCGCCTTGTTCATCACCGGTCTGGCGTTCCAAGGGGAAGAGGCTCAAGCGGCAAAGCTGGGGATCCTCGTTGCATCCATCATTGCAGGTCTTTCGGGATGGGCGGCACTCCGATTTCAGGGTGAACTCGATGCCACCATGAACTCCAGGAAGCTGTCTGCTCGGACCTGAAAGAGAGGTCTTGTGTGTGTCAGAATGGAGCCGTGTCCTCGAGAGCATTCTTCAGAACCAGTGAACAGTGATGTGTGATCAGTGATTTGTGAAGAGCGAGGATAGAACTCGCATGCTACATGAGAGGAAAACTCAGTCAACGTCACGTTACGCGATATGCGCGATATGAATGTCCGGCATTTCTCACAAGCTGTCAGGGCTCAGCAGCCGCACCGTGGTCCGCTGGAACCGGCGGAAGCGACACCCCTTGCTCCGCAGCCACCACCTCAGCGGGGAGGCACTCGCTTCCACCGTGGCCTGATCCTCGGAATCTTCATGACTGTGCTTGCCTTTCTCCTGCTGCAAATCCTTCCCGATTATCTCCTCAAAGAACTCCTCCTTCACAGGGTGCAGAAACAGCTGGGGCAACCGATCACCGCGGAGCACATGAGTATTTCAC
>DATIGH010000315.1:0-7803 GCA_035454845.1 Nitrospira sp. | reverse complement strand
TGTAGAGCTTGTCGACGGCTGCTTCTTTGGTCAAAAGACATGCCGCGCCCGCTTTCAGCATGGCTTTCTCATTGTTCGCATCTGCGTTGACCGACAGGCCAATCACGACTATTTCAGGATGCCGGGCTTTAATGATGGTGGTGGCTTCACAGCCATTGAGTACCGGCATATGGAGATCCATGACGACGACATCGGGCGTCAATCGTTCAACGGCGCTGATGGCTTCCTCTCCGTTCTCAGCTTCTCCGATGATGGTGAGTTCCGGATAGCCCGAAAGCAGGGTGCGCAATCCTTGGCGCACCATCGAATGATCATCGACCAATACCACGCGAATGGGACCCCTGGGCGGCGGAAGCCCTGAATCGGTAAGCCCCGTGGTTGACGGCGCGAGAGCAACAGTTGAAGCCATCGCCGAAGTCATGCCGACAGATTCGGGACTCGGTGTTTTTCGTTTCATGCTCGTGTTGACAGGCACTTCAAGGGTTGCCGTGGTCCCTTGACCTCGGGCTGAACGTATGGCGAATGTGCCACCCACGGCATGCATTTTTTCTCGAATACTGAACAGCCCGAACTTCGAAGAGATGTCGCCGGAGGAACCGGCCGCTCTCATTTCCTTCACATCGAATCCTTTGCCTTCATCTCTGACTACTATCGTTAATCTCCCAGCCGCCCTCTCCACGGAGACCGTTGCCTTTCCGGTCTCGGCGTATTTTGAGACGTTGATCAACAATTCACGAACGGATTGGAAGAGCAGCAGGACGTTCTCTTCTGAGAGGTCGTCGGCGATATCGTCCGCCACAACCGTGACGATGAGGTCGTACTTCCTCATGAATTCGCCCAACCATCTCAACGCTGGTATGAGCCCATGGTCACGGAGCACCGTCGGGCTTAATTCGCTCACCAAGGATCGCGTATATTGCAGCGCCTCGGAGAAAATCCCGTCTATCTCGCCGACGAATTCGCGATTTCCGTGCTGCCCTGACGCCGATTGTTTGCTTCGGCTCAATTTCAATTTTCCTAAGACCAGGAGTTGCTGTAAATGATCGTGCAAGTCTGAAGCAATCCGCTTCCTTTCACGGTGTTCGGTCACACTGAGTTCCATCGCGAGGGCTCGAAGGTGGGCTTGTGATTCGACGAGCTCTTCCGTCCGACTCGCCACCAGGCGTTCCAATCTCTCCTCGGCTCTCAAACGCTCAATAAAGTCGGTGGCTTGGCATGCATACAAATCGAGACGGTGCAACACCTGTTCGCTGGGGAGATAAGGGTTGTGCCAGTGGGTCGACAGAATCCCCAACACTTCGCCGGTCCGGCTGACTAGGGGAGTGGACTGCACAGCACGGTACCCTGCTTGACGCGCGACCTCCCGATACGGTGCGAACAGCGGATCGCTTTCGACATCACTGATGACGGACCGTCTGCCGGAGCGGAACGCTCGGCCGCAGCAGGAATCATCATCAACTCTCACTTCGCGGAAAAACTCCAGGAACTCTTCCTCAAACCCTTGCTGCGCTACGATGCTTAGAGTGCCATCCTGGCTCACCATTTGGACGTTGCCCTTATCTGCACCCAACAGCTCAATGGTCGCGTGGAGCATGTCTTGAAGCCCATCGTGAAGAGTTTTCTTGTTCCAAAGTCGCAAACTCAGTTCGTTCAACTCATGAAGTGCGGTCACCTCACCAGCTAACTTCTTTTCGCTCTGTTGCAAGTCATTTAAGAGATGAGAAAGCTTCTCGCGGCTTGCCTGCGCCTCGGTCGTTTTCAGTCGCAAGCTGTGCGTGAGGTAGAGCAGACCGCCGGATTCAGCGATAAAGACCAGCATGGACGGCGCATGTTCAAGGCTCCAGGTGACATGCCAGTAGGGAGGAAAACAGCAATACGCGGCGAAGAATGATGATAATCCGATAGCGACCAACCCCGGTCCGACTCCGCCATACCATGTCGACGCGACGACCGCCCCAAAGAACGTGAGGAACGGCACCTGTAAATTCAAATAGGGTTCGAGCACGATCCGCAATCCGAGCGCAACAAGCGCGAAGACTGCAGCCGAGACATAATGCATATACGATCCCAATGAGTTCAGGGCCATCGGCGAGAAACCGCGGATAGGCCGAAGGAACAGGATTTACCTAGGTTGTCCTAGGCATACCTTCGCCCGTCAGAATGTAACCTACACGGCAGTGGCGAGGGTCCTAGGGACTTCCCTAGTCGGCCTAGCTTGACCGCTGAAAAACTTGAGGAAGTCAGAACCAATTCTTGTGCATTGATTAGCGACTGCATCGATTTTCATCCTGTCGCAGACGATCTGATTCATTCAATTAAGATTCTCGGCAACGCGAACCTGCTTTCTTAATTATTCTCTATCTTTCGCTCAAGACGCCCTTGGGCTCGCCGGTTGCTTTCGACTTCAACTAGGAGGAGGATTGCCGCCATGGTGGAAGAGTCTTATGAGAGAAGGCCGACGCTGGTCGATATACGCTCCCATCATTACCGCTGCAGTGGCCTTTGCTGAGATCTATGCAGAGTCCCACCCGCAGCATGCGGACGCCCTTCGTCATTGCTACGAGGATATAACGAAAAGCTTTCACGATCTCCGCGAAGTTGTTTATGGCAGACCAATCATGGAGTAGCGACCCCGTGCAAGTGACGGTTGAACTCATTGTAAGTGCCATTGCGAAGGCGAGCGCAGAGGCCGAGGTTCTGGCTGACCAATTTCCTGAGTATCAGACTGCGTTGCTGCGGTTCGCTCAGGAAGCGTCCCGGGCGCAGCGTGAACTCATCGCCAAGATCCAGCCGAAATGACATGAAGCACCCTGCCTTCCTAGGACTCAGATGATCCTTCCAAGCTTGCTTGAGGGAGGGGGAAGAACAGAGACATTCTGGTTTTCTGCGTCACTCACCGTAGCCCGACAGACATCGTGACCGAGCTACTGGTGGTTATGGACGAAGAGTTCTGCGAGAAGGGGTAGTACATGCGCGCGCGCCATCGTCGATTTCAAAAAAAGCTGAGTGCAAGAAGATTCGAATCGGATCAGATGCATAGCGGATCGGATCCGATCCTAAATAACCCACGTAATTAATCTTCGTTCGCGCGATTCTCTCCATTTTCAGTCCATTCTCAACTTTGCTTCACAGGTACGTAGAATGCAGGCCTTCGTTTATGAAAGAGGAGCACGTCCTTTCATAGCAACGTTGGCTCCCGACAAGGAGGTGGAAGACCGGAATGTTCAGCGGTAGAAAGGCGTCAATGAGCGACAACTTTAGCAGGAAGGGAGGAATCATGAGGCACATAGGCGGCATAAGCGCATCGGTGATCGCGCTCCTTGCTTTTGCAGCCCCAGCTGCGGCGGAGTCGTCAATAAACGAGGCAACCGACGCCGGTCGTCCTCAAATGATTCGGTCACAGAATATAGAACCGAATGCCGAAGTGGTGATGACGGGGCAGACGTTTCAGATCGCCAGAGGAGAGACGGCAAACGGATTCATGCTGTTGGCGGGTACGCGAGCCGATATCGTGCTCAGGAACGAAGATACCGTGGCCCATGAGTTCGTGTCCCCCATGCTGTTCAATGTCCCCTTTTCGCTCGATGGCAACGGGGTGTTTGTGAAGTTGCCGAACGCGGCAGGGGTGCGCGTGGATCCGGGACGAGCGGTTCGGTTAACGTTCGATGTTCCTCAGGATACAAAAGAGTTCCAAAATCTCTATGAGGTCTTCTGGTGCAACGTCCATGGAAAGCAGCACGGCGACAAGATGCGCGGTGAGGTGCTGGTCGTCGATCACAGAGGGGAGATTGGCGGAGGTTGAGGTGCACTGTTGTCTTGTGCCGCTCATGGTCCTGGCTATGGTCTTGACGAGTGGATCACGCCTCGCTTTTGCTCAAGCCGATGAGCGTGAATACGAGCCCGACGTGATTCTCGTCATCAAGGAGAAGGCCTTTCATATGGTCAAGGGAAATGCCTCCGGGCAACACTCGGAGCACCCGGCCTTCTCCTTGTCTTCGGGGGAAGAGATTACGCTGGAGTTGCGCAATGAGGATACGCTGCCGCACGAGTTCGTGTCCCCCTTGTTCGCCAAGGTGGAATTCCAGTTTTGGGGCAGAGCGACGATGGTCTACACCTATACGGCCAACGGTCTCCGCATCGATCCGGGGGAAACGGTCGGTCTTCGCTTCGACCTGCCGAAGGACTTCAATGGAGAGCTGTTCAAGTTCTGGTGTAACGTCCATGGGAAGCTCCATGGGGATGTCCTGCAAGGGGAAATATTTGTCGTGAAGCCCAAGCATGGATAACGAGGACGGGAAGACTCAATGAAACCAACCGATACCCTTTTATCCGCGCTGTTGTACGCTCGAGTGATGGCCGTCATGGCTGGGGCCATCGTCTTCGTTCCCCATGACAGGATCTTGGCACATGATGGAGCTTCCGATAACCACCAAGGCGCTCATTCCTCAGCCAAGCCAGCGACCGCCGACGTCGAGATCGTCGTTCAAGAAGGAGGCCATCCTGTCCTGAAGGGACCACAAACCCACGGACAAGTGCTGACGTTAGTCGCGGGCGAGCCGATCGTCCTGGCACTCCGGAACGAAGATCACGGTCCTCGTGAGTTTATCTCTCCTCTCTTCACTAAGACGGAGATCCATTTTTTGGGGCGCGCGACGGGGATTTTTCGGAAAGATGCCGCGGGGTTTCGCTTGAGTCCTGGCGACACCCTCACGTTGCAGTTTACGGCACCCTTCAGTGGATTTCGCAGAATGTATGATCTGATCTGGTGCGGCCATGATGGAAAGCCCGGCGCAGATCTTCAAGAGCTCCTGATTATTATGACGGAAGAGAAGCAGCCGCACGCTGCGAGCGAGACACACGGCCGGTAAGGGAGTTGCCATGCGTACAGCCACTCGAAGAGGTCTTATCGTTCTCAGCCTCAGCCTGCTGTGTTCTGCGGGACTCATGGGGGAAATAGCGCGCCCTGAAGGGCAAGCGGGAATTCCACCGGAGGTGGTCGCCGAGTACGTCTATGCGATCGTTCAAGCGGATCGCACTCTGTATACCACCCACGTGGTGGAACGCATGCAGGATCTCGGAGTGACCGCAGCGACAGAGCAGTGGAAAAAGCAAGGGACGTTGCCCCTGCCAGCACAAATGCTGCTAATGACGGGGGAAGCAGTTCAAGGGCAAGGGACGAGCCTGCGTATCCGGTTAACGAGTCTCTGGCCGATCAACAAGGCGAATGGCCCTGCCGATGAATTTGAACGGCTCGGCTTAGAGAGGGTGGCCAAGGAGCCACAAAAACCGTATGCCGGCATCGTCAGCCAAGGGGACCGGCGCATGTATAAGGCCGTCTATGCCGATCGGGCGATCACGAAAGCCTGCGTCGAGTGTCACAATGGCCATTCGTTGAGCAACAAGCGAGACCTGAAGCTCAACGACGTCATGGGAGCGATCGTCATTTCATTTCCATCCCGGTGAACAGACGTTGTCTTCAAGGCGGATCGGCGATTCAACGGAGCCACCCGCCGGGTTCATGTCGGTGTAATGCTGGCATTTCGTCGCGTCCGATGCGTGTTCCTCCTTGACCACTCTCCCTCATTCAGCGTAGAAGCGCCCATCACAAGTATGACACCCTCATGTGAGAGACTGATCGCCGCCATGCCGAGGACTGCACGGACTTCTGTCGGACAGTATTGCTATCACGTCATCAATCGCGGCAATGGCCGCGCCGACCTGTGCCGATGGAGACTTTCAAGCATTCATCGCCTTCCTGAGCGACGCATGCCGACGACTGCCGATGCGGGTACTCATGTACCAGCGCTTACGGACACCGCCATCCGCAGCTGCAGAGCCAGGAATCTAAAGGGAAGGCGAGCGAAATAAGGGCCTAGGGCCTGCGACAATTGCCTCTCGCGGGTGGTAGGGTGTCGTGGGCAGTTGCCCTGGCCGAAAGGTATGGGCTGAGGGTCGAGGGCATCGTTGAGAGCTACCGCCTGTGAAGTCATAGGCGTCTGTACGGAGAACCGTATGTCATCACAGAATTCCCATCGCCGCGGCCGGACGCGAGTCCACGCCACTTCAATCGGGGCCTGGTCACGCATCGAGTCGATCCTGTGCTCGACGAATAAGGTGAGGAAGGGCCGATTGCTGCCGTTGTCTCAGGAAACGACGGATTTCATCAGCGCGTGCGAGGCCCTTCACCAGCGCTTGGCAGGCGGCAACACACTGAGGCGGGAGGAGATTGACCTGATCGAGTTCAGCGCGCTCGATCTGCTCAACCACGTTAAACCTCTCGATTGACGGCTTTTTCTATGGTGGGTTCTAAAATCTATATCCCTTCTGCCAAGCCGCTGCCCTTACCGCTTGAACAGCGACTGAGAACGTTCGTCGAAGAGCAACAGCCCGCCACCATTGCCTTTGTGCGATCCGGTGATGGAGAGTTGGCAGTGATCGAGACGGCGAGTCCGGCACAGGCCGAGCAGGTTGCGGCCGCATTGGCCTCGAGCGGTCTCAGTACGGAACCCCTCACTGCTGTTCTGAACAGCACGTCCCAGGGCCGGGACCTCGAGCGTCTGTATATTCGGCTCAAGCAGCGGGAGCTGGAAAACAATTGGGCGAACCGCCAATGGTAACGACAGACCGTCGACCTCAGGCGGGCACAGGAACATTGCCGCTCGATGATGAGCGTACTCTCCATAATAGCGCTTGACTCTCGGGCTCAATGCGCTCAGGCTGATTCCATGACGTTTTGAGCTACGCCGACTGTCCTATCCTTCGCGCGTCTGCTTTCCTTCCTGCGCGACCGATTCCCCAGTCTCCGCCGCTCCGTGTGACTCGCGTTTTTCCCTTCGGTGCACTCGGTCTTATTGGTGCGATTGGTGCCGTGTCCCTTTCACGGTCGTGGTGTTTCTTTCGCAGAATGCCGACCCGCGTAAGCGCTTCATGGAATGGGCCTCGTGAAGCGCGCCGACCACCAGGCCCGACAGAGATGAGAGGTGGAGCGATGGAGAAATCTATGATCATACGCCGCGTATTCCTGGTGTCGCTGCTGACGGTGATTGCCTCATGGTCGATGCCGTTCGTGAACGCCGCTGAACCACCCGTGAAAGAAACGACTCCTCGTGCGCCGGCCGCGGACCTCACTGCCGTGGCAGCGAATTCGGTCGACGATACGCTGAAGGCGTGCCTGGCGAGAATTCCCGAGGTCGCCACGCCCGGCCAGCGCCTCTTGGCTGAACAAAACTGCCAGGGAGAAGAGAGAGTGAGACAAGATATGCTAGTCACTCCTCGTTTTTAACTGCCGTGTATAGCGCGCTTCATTGAGCGGGGTACTCTCCCCTCAACCAAGGAGTCTGCAATGACACGCTTTCTCATGCTCGTAACAATGGGACTCGTCGCCACCCCGACGCTCGCCTTGGCGGTTGAACATCACGCCGGCTACCGAGGAATCGGGTATATCTATTTCAGCTTCATCGCCGCCGTTCTCATCTATGGTGTCTACGATGCATTCGGCAAGACGGCCATGTATGTCATGACACCGGTCATACTGGTCGGCCTCTTTCTGATGTTGCCGCCCGTGTAAGCGTAAGCGACGACGGCTGTGAACAATCTGTCTGGCGGCGAAAAAAGAGAAGACGGCAGGCGTGTAGAATGCCGCCGTGGCACGAGATGTCACATCGAACATTGCACGCACTAGAGACGCCACACCCTGCGGCATGGCCCGTCCGCTATACATCGAAGACTCTGGCGCACTGCTGTTGCTGCCATACCCTCCCAGCCAGATTATTTCCCTTGAGTCATAATGCCTAGTCGTTTACG
>DATIGH010000314.1:0-5984 GCA_035454845.1 Nitrospira sp. | reverse complement strand
CAGATCCGTGAATACGTGGCCGTTTACTTGGAATCACAACGAACCGGCACCGCCTGAAGAGAGATTGCATATGACAACACCGACCGCAAGCGCTCCCGTTCAACTGACGCCTGAGCTCATCGAATTGGTCATCACCAGCTTTCCGATCCAGGGCCGCATCTTGCTGCACCTGATCCTGCTGCAGCACTTCAACGTGACCGACGAGGAAATTCAGTATATGGCGGCCGATCGTCCGGATCCTCGCTGTGTCGCCGGCAGCAAACCCATCCACAGTATGGTGAAGCACGACGCCATCAAGGCGATCACGGAGAAGCGAGATCAATATCTGCGACAGGTCCGGCTCAGTCGGGAACGCACGAGATTGGAGTGCGATTGTCTCTCCAAGCTGGTGGCGCTTCGGACGGCGATGGCCGACCGTGCCGCCGAACTCCTGACGACGAAGTTTGCCATGGCTCCGGACGCCATCGCCGATCTCCGGGCACAAGCCCGCACCGCGCTGCCGAAGCCCGCCCTTCGCGCGCTCGATCAGCGGTGGGAGGCGGGCGAGTTGCCCCTCGAAGACTACCAGCGGCAGCACTTGAGCATCGACATGCAGACCCACCTTCGCTTTGCGGACAAATACCGAAAGCGGCTCGATCTCGCCGAACGCGAGCGGCAGACCGCCGATTTCAGTTCCCTCCTGGATCATGAAGTCTGTCAAATCTGGGGCCTTCCGGCCGGCAGCTATGCGGCGCGCAAGGTCAAGTACATCACGCAGTACCTCCAGGCATTGCAGGCCGCTCTTCAGCGCGGTGCGCCGGCAGCCGGATCACAAACGCCTCCCATGGATTTGTGGAAAGAAACCTTTGCCGTACTTTCGACGCGCCCGGTCGAGCGGTCGATGTCGGTTTATGATGGCCTCGAGCGCACGGAGACACAACTCCTCGAAAAATTGTCGACGCTGGCTTGGGGCGACCTTACCGAAGACGTGGAATCGAAGTTTTGGCTGGCGCTCGTGCAGGGCGCGAGTTCCAACGCGGTCCATTCGGAGGTCACCCGAAGTCTCTTCGGGCTGCAACGCTTAGCCGCCGTCCTGAATGATTTCGAGACATCCCCCGAAGCACTCGACGAAGCCCTGCTGGCGCGCAGCACGCCGAAATCGCAGGAGGCGCAGGCGCAGTTGCCCTCTCCCGATCCAGTCACGAACGACATGAAAGAGCACGTGCTGAGGAGCATGTTCGGCGAGCAGCATCCCGATGTCGCGGGCGGCAGCAAATGGTAGTTACGGTTGCAATTTCTGCATACTCGACTATAGTGAGCCATGTTATGGCGAACACGAAGCGCATCACCTCTCTGCTTCCACTGCTCTTGGCCGGCGTTCTGTGTTCAGGCGCAGTGGAGGCGGGCGGTCTGTTGGATCTCGCCGATATCATCGCCCATCCCGATCAATATGACCGGCAGGAAGTGGTCGTCTCCGGACAGGTGACCAATGTTCAGCTCGCCACCAACCGCCAAGGCCAGCCGGCCTACGGCTTCCTTCTCAAGGATCAGTCGGGCACGGTGAAAGTCATTGGTCTCGGGCAAGTGGAAGTAAGGGAAGGCGATCAGGTCATCGTCGAAGGCATTTTCTCACGACTCCGCCAGGCAGGACGCACGATCATCTACAACGAGATCAAAGCGCTCTCCATCAAATCGCTCAATAGGCTTAACCCCGAACTCGTCGGCTAGCAGGATCCTGAAAAAGCCCGCCCGCTTTTTTAGCTCAACTTGTCCCTCGCAAATTGAGTACCTGCTTCAAAATCCAATCTTGAAGACGATCCGGTAGCCACCGCAGCATCACCGCCCGTAACTTCGCATCACGACCGACAAGATACCGTGTCTTCGGCTGCTTGGCGGTAAGCGCGTGCAGCACTGCCTTGCCCACAGCATCTGCCGGGATCGCGCGAGCGGCGGCATGGCCCACGGCTTCCCTGATGCGCTGCGCAGCCGCTCCATACAGCTTTTTGCCTTCGGCGGACATCTCCGCTTCCACATCCAGCGAGATCCGCAGAGACTTGTCCCAAATAGGCGTCGCGATGGCCCCCGGTTCAATGATCGACACCTCGATACCCCACGGGTACAGTTCCAGGCGCAAGGCGTCGGTCAGGGCTTCCAACGCATGCTTCGAAGCCGAATACGGCCCCATCATCGGAATCGTGCCCCGGCCCGCAATCGATCCCATGTTCACGATCCGTCCGCGCGCCCGCCTCAACAACGGAAGCATCGCTTGTGTCACGGCAATTTGTCCGATCACATTGATCTCCAATTGCCGGCGCAATTGAGCGATGGGGATGAGCTCCAACGGACTGCCGATCGCGATGCCGGCGTTGTTGACCAGACCATAGAGCCCAGCGTCTCCGACCCGATGCGCGACCACTTCAGCCGCGCGCTTGATCGAGTCCACATCCGTCACCTCCAACTCGAGCGGTATGATGGCATCGCCTGCCCTGGCTTGCAGGGCATCACACGCCTTGAGATCGCGAACCCCCGCGAAGACGATCATCCCTCGCTCGGCACATCCGATAGCACAGGCCGCGCCGATCCCCGTCGAGGCGCCCGTGATCAAGACGAACCGAGAAGCACCCTGAACCATGAATGCGGTCTCCGTGCAACGCCGCCGGATTGTAACAGAACCTTAATATGCGTCATGCAATAACTTGCATTGCGTCTTCACTCAGCCCCCCCTTTCATCTACAATGGACGAACAGCTCGAGCCGCCAGATTCTCCATTATGTCGAAAATCGCCGTCATCGATGTCGGGACCAATTCCGTGCACATGGTGCTGGCCGAGGTCTTACCGGATTTCTCCTATAAAATCCTCGATCGCTTCAAGGACATGACTCGCCTCGGCAACGGCGCCTTCGAAACCCAACGCCTGACCGATGAGGCCATGACCCGCGGATTGAGCGTCATCGGCCGCCTGGCCACCCTTGCCAAGAACAAAGGCTACGACCGCATCATCGCCGTCGCGACCAGCGCGGTGCGCGAGGCCAAGAACGGCGGGGATTTCATTGACCTCGTCAAGGAACAGACCGGCCTCAGGGTCCGGGTCATCAGCGGCGCCGAGGAAGCCCGCTTGATCTTCCTGGGCGTGAAAAACAGCGTCCCCATGACGGAACAGCCGTCCCTGGCCCTGGACGTCGGCGGAGGGTCCGTCGAGGTCATGGCGGGCAATCGCGATCAGCTCCTGGATGCAAAGAGCCTCAAGCTCGGCGCCATCCGGCTGGCCGATCAATTCCTCAAGCGCACGCCGCCGTCCGAGCGCATGCTGAAGGCGCTCGAAGAGCTGGTGACCGAGCAATTGACGCAGACTCTTGCCGGGTTCAAGCCCAAGCGCTTCGACAGCCTCATCGCCACCTCCGGCATGGCCGCCAACCTCGCGGAAGTCATCCATCTCCGGCGAACAAACCGCCCCTTGCCCCAGCTCAACCTCGCCACGGTCTCGCTGAAAGAGGTCAAAGAAATCGAACAGGTGCTGCGCCATTCGACGATCAAGGAACGCCTGGCCATCACCGGCCTGGACCCCAAACGGGTGGACACGCTGTTCCCGGCGACCATCGTCATCCGCCGCCTGATGGAGCTCTCCGGACGGGACGAGCTGATCCTCTGCGACAAGGCCATCCGGGAAGGGATCATCTACGACTTTATCGAACGGCACCGCGAGCGCATCAAGGCCGAAGCCGACATTCCCGATCTCAGACGCCGAAATGTGCTGGCCTTGGCTCGCCGCTGCCAGGTGCCGGAAACTCACAGCCTGCACGTCGCAGCACTTGCCTTACGGCTGTTCGATCAGACCAAGAAGCTCCATAATCTGGGGGACACGGAGCGCGACTGGCTCGAGTTTGCAGCGATCCTGCACGACATCGGCTACCTGATCAACGAACGGCAGCACCACAAGCACACCTATTATCTGATCACCCACAGTGAATTAGGCGGCCTTTCCTCCGAGGAGCTGCGGGTGGTCGCCAATATTGCCCGCTACCACCGGCGAGCGCATCCGCAGAGTAAGCATGATTCCTTCGACGAATTGCCTCCGAAGTTGCAACGCACCGTCCGGGTCCTGGCTGCGTTACTTCGGATCGCTGATGGTTTGGACCGCACACACTTCTCGGTCGTCACGACTCTGGATGTCAAAATAGGCGCCACTATTAAGATTATTGCCCACGTGACCGGGGATGCCGAATTGGAAGCCTGGGCGGCCAAAGGCCGGGCCGACCTATTTGAACGAATCTTCCGCCGAAGGGTACAATTGACGCTCAAGGCGCAGGAGGACGCGGCGTGACCGAGCAACTTCCCAACAGCACTGCCCCCCACCCCTATCCCGGCAAGCTGATCATCGTCGAGGGGATCGATGGGTCCGGAAAGAGCACGCAATTGCTGCTGCTGCACAAGTGGCTCGAATCAAAGGGGCACAAGGTGTTTTTCACCGAATGGAATTCCTCGGAGCTGGTCAAAGACACCACCAAGCGGGGCAAGAAGAACAAAAGCCTCACCCCGACGACGTTCAGCCTCCTTCATGCGACCGATTTCGCCAGCCGGCTGTATCACGAGATTCTTCCGCCGCTGAAGGCCGGCATGCTGGTGCTCGCCGACCGCTACATGTACACGGCCTTTGCCCGGGACGTGGTCCGCGGGGTGTCCCCTGAATGGGTCCGCAAGCTGTACAGTTTTGCCATCAAGCCGGACATGGCCTTTTACTTCAAGGTCCCGATCGAGGTGGCCCTGTCACGACTGCTGGGCGGCACACGGGGGCAGTTCAAGTACTATGAAGCCGGGATGGACATGAACTTGAGCCAGGACGTGACCGAAAGCTTCCGCATTTTCCAATCACGCATTCTGGCGCAATACGACAAGATCGTGGACGAATATCAGCTCATCACGATGGATGCCACCAAGGATATCGCGCTGCAGCAGGACGCCATGCGGCGCCTGGTGGACGAGGCCTTGAAAGATTACAAACCTCGACGGGGAACCCATGGGCGACGCTCACTATTTTGGCGACGGTTTGACGTACCTAAATCCGAGTGACCTCCAGGGGAAACTGATCGCCATCGAAGGCACCGACGGCGTCGGTCGCTCCACCCACATTGAGTTGTTGCAGGAATGGCTGGAGGTGCAGGGCTACGGGGTGATCACCACCGGTTGGACTCGCTCCAACCTCATGTCCAAAACGATCGAGGTCGCCAAAGAAGGCAACACGATCGATCGCTGGTCCCTCAGCCTGCTGTATGCGACGGACTTCGCCGACCGCCTCGAGCATCAGATCATTCCCGCGCTGCGGTCCGGGTTCATCGTCCTCGCCGACCGGTACATCTACACGGCCTTCGCCCGCGACTTCGTCCGCAGTGGCGATCGCAAGTGGATACGAGATGTGTTCGGGTTTGCCCTGGTGCCCGATCTCGTCTGCTACTTACGCATCGACGTCGAGACGCTCGCCCTGCGCGTGATCGAAACCAAGGCCATGAATTATTGGGAATCCGGCATGGACCTGCGGCTCGGGAACGATCTCTACGACAGTTTTAAGAAGTACCAGTCGCTGTTGATCGAAGAATTCGACAAGATGGCGGTGGAGTTCAAGTTCGAGGTGGTGGATGCCCGCAAATCTCTGGAAGACATCCAGGAGGAACTGCGGTCGAAGATCCAGCAGCTGCTTTCCGAAGAGGGCCTTACCCGCATGGCCCCGGCAGTTGAGGATACTGAGATATAACTTCACGCTTCACGCATCACTTCTTCTCACGCTTCCAGTTTCGCTCGCTTCTTTCCCAACGCTCGCAATTGCCCGGGCTCCAACCACCAGCGCAGCACTCCCTGGCCGATCTTGGGCGGTGAAGGCAGCTCGATCAGGCAGGCACCCGCTTTCTTGAACGGAAACGCCGTCGAGGGCTTGCCTGCCAGCATCACGCTGGCCGCTAAGCCGAGATGCGGCTCATGCCCCACGCACAGCACGCAGCATTCCGGCGGAAGAT
>DATIGH010000313.1:0-3730 GCA_035454845.1 Nitrospira sp. | reverse complement strand
GGAGGATGATTTCGTGTTCACACAATATTACCCGGTGCTGCGCGCAGCCAGAATGATGCCGGACGGGAGGTAAGAGTCTTGTTCATCATCGCATCTACTGAATTGACGACGAACGTACAGACCCTGCTGGGTATACGACCTTTCACACACTTGATTCAAGCTGCCTCGAAGGCGGAGAAGGAGACCAAATGAACGAGAGAATTGAAACATTGATTTCAGCCGCAAAGGCACACAACGAAGAGACAAACACGGGCCGGCGGCGGTTTATTGGACAAAGCGCGTTGCTTGCCAGTCTGGCAGTTGCCGGTGGCCTGCCGTTGTCGGGTCTGGCAAACGTAAGCCAGATGAGTTCCGGAGGTTCTGATCTGGGCATTCTCAATACAGCCCTGGGATTAGAGCACGAAGGTATCGCGGCTTATCAGATTGCAGCCGAGAGCGGCTTGCTGCGAGCGCAGGTTCTCGCCGTCGGTGTTCTGTTCCAGGGGCATCACAAAGGCCATCGCGACGAGCTTGCCCGGCTCATTCAACTGGCCGGTGGCAGACCGGTCGAACCAAAGTCGCAGTCAGATTACGCGCGCGCGATCAATGCGTCGACCCTCAAGTCGCAGGAAGACATTTTGCGTCTGGCGGTCAAGCTTGAGCGTGGTGCGGCGAATGCCTACATCGGCTCGATCGCTGCGTTACACGATCTAAAACTCGCACAACTGTTCGCACGCCTCGGTGCAGACGAAGCAACCCACTGGACCGTGCTCAACAACGCGATTGGCGAGGCGATACCCAGGCAGGCACTCATATTCGGTTGAGTTTATCAACGGAGGATCCACTATGCCGCCAGTGCTGACGCGATCGCCGGTGAAGGGCCACAACGACATCTTGCGGCTGTTGTTAGCGACTATTGTGGCCGTTTCGCTGGCGAGCATGTACGCGCAGGCGGAAATCACGCAAACAACGACGAGTCCAGGCGATGCCGTGCGTGGAAAGACTTACTACGAGAACACATGCGCGGGTTGCCATTCAGTCGATGAGGATCGAATTGGACCACGACATCGAGACGTGGTCGGCAGGCGCATCGCGGCAGTCGTCGGTTTCGAGTACTCGCCGGCTTTGAAAGAGCTCAAGGGAAATTGGAATGAGGCATTACTCGATGATTGGCTCAAGGATCCTCAGGCAGTCGCACCCGGTACGACGATGGGGTTTAGCGTGCGCGATGCCGGAGATCGGGCTGACGTCATCGCTTATCTGAAAACTGTTTCCAGGCGTCCAGCGAAGAAATCGGCGACGAGTCATCGGGCAAAAGACGAAGCCGCACGGAAAGGCGTTGGGAGGTTCGAAAAATGTTCAACCGATTCAAAATAGCAAGCATTGTCGTGCCTGGTTTGATGTTGTTCGTGGTGGCGTGGTCCTTGGGATCGGCAGATGGCAAGACTAAATCAAATCAAAAACCAAGCACGCACGTGGTCGTGATAAGAGACTTCCGGTACTTCCCGGAGAGTTTAACCGTCAACGCCGGCGACACGATCGTTTGGAAGAATGAAGACAGAGCACCGCATACAGCTACTGCCCGGGATACTTTCGACTCCGGAACGATCGCGTATGGCAAAGCATGGACGTTCGTAGCGGACCGAAAGGGCACTTTCAGCTACATCTGCACTCTGCACCCAAGAATGCAGGCAACGCTCATTGTGCAGTGAAGGGCGAGGCAGCACCGATCCTGCTGTCCATTAGAAAGAGAGGAGTAGTCACTTGTGCAGTTAACGCTATTCGGCGAGATCCCCTGGCATCACGTTCATCCGATCCTTGTTAACTTCAGTGCAGCCCTGATTCCGGTCTCGGTTGGCAGTGATGTGCTGGCGAAGATTACCGGTTGGGGATCATTGCGGCAGGCGGCGTGGTGGACGCTTCTGTATGGCGCGGCGGTTACGCCCGCGACTGCGCTGAGCGGGTGGATCCGAAAAGGAGCGATCGAAAACGCGTTGCCGCCCGACATTATTTTTCGCCATCAATGGATTGGTACTTCGTTAGCGATCGTTTTTATCGCTCTGGCGATCTGGCGGGGCAGTATTCATCGACGTCACAAAGACCCGGGATTGGTTTACCTGCTTACGGCATTCGCCGTGGTAGTGCTCTTGATTTACCAAGGCAATCTCGGAGGCACAATGGTCTTTGGTTAGGCAAAGGAAAACCTGATCGCGACGTCGCCCGGTTTTGTTCGCAAGTAGGACCCGAATGTGCTGAGGACAGAACGCAACAATCAACAGTGGCTTGATGAATTGCACGAGCCGGACGAGAAACGCGATGCAGCCCTCGAGGACCTGCGAAGAATTCTCGGGCGCGGGTTGCGCCGGACGCTGACTGTCGAGGAGTCGCACGTTGACGACTTTGTTCAGGAAGCGCTGATCAAGTGCCTGGAGAAGCTGGAGTCGTTTCGTGGTGAGAGTCGCTTCACGACCTGGGCGCTGACGATCGCCGTTCGGGTGGCTTTTACCGAAATGCGAAAGCGGCGATGGAAGGACGTTTCTCTCGACGAGATGACCGATGTGGGCGACCTCAATCCTGTCGCTTTAATGACTGAATGTGACAGTATCGAGAAGCGAATATTGCTCGATAAGATAGTCAGAACGCTGTATGACACGATCAAGGATAAGTTGACGGAAAAACAGCGACAGACCATCTTTGCGGAACTCGTTAACGAAGCCCCCCTCGAAGAGATCGCCCGGCGAATGGGGACTACGCGAAATGCGCTCTACAAGATGTCGCACGATGCACGTCGCCGCTTGCGGAAGGCGCTTTCGGAGGTTGGGGTGTCGGGTGATGATGTACGCTTCGCGCTCGATCTGTAGTGCAGGGTATGATCGCACCTCTGGAGCGCGTCTTGAGAATGTGGAGTGCGGTATCGTATGAGGCCAGGCAGTTGAACCGAAAGTCAGATGGACCTTAATGCTCTTAAGAGAATAGTTCGGGCCGCGACATCTGCCCTTCCGGTGGAGATAGGGTGTGATGATTGCGTGGCTGAGCTCGATGTTTTTGCCGAGCACAAACTGGCAAACAAGGAATTGCCGGAAGCCATGCGTCTGATCGAGGAGCACCTGGAACGCTGTGATGATTGCCGTGAGGAGTTTGTGTCGTTGCTGGCTGCGTTGCGCATGCTGGAAGGGCAGGAGTGAACTCAGCCGTGGCCGCGTTCAATAAAACCGCGCGTCAAAGCAGCGAGGGGGTCAGGCCGCACAACCCGATAGGCGATCGCCGGCCGAGGGTGGAAATAAGCAATGGTCGCGTTCTTACTAAGAGAGGTTCCGTAAATTTCCCCCAATTCATTTACTTCTGGATGACGATACTGCTTCCCGTTCCGAAAGGTGTGCTGGGATCGACCGCATCGCTCTCGCCCATCTGACTGTCGAAGACGATCGCGCCGGTAGTCTTGTTCCAGATCTTGATGCGGAACTTGTCGACCCCACCTCCGCCCGTGAGCTGTCCGTCAATGACGGTTAAGATGAAGTTGTAAACCGAAGCTCAGTGGTAGCGTGCCTTGTACGGCAGAGTCTGGCGCTTCAAAAATCCTCTCGACAAGGGCGAGCATGGTGACTATTTTTCGAGGATCAAAGTGACCAACCTCTCGTTTGAAGCAACATTTAGTTCTTCAAAAATTGCGGGCACGCGCCTCGGAACCACAGTTGTACCTTAGTTGTTCCTAAACGTCGAAATCTGCAATTTTACTGAGGATTTTTGAGAT
>DATIGH010000312.1:0-4232 GCA_035454845.1 Nitrospira sp. | reverse complement strand
CGAGACCAAGGGCCTATCGCTCGACATGAAATTGGATGGTCTGGCCGATTTTGTGGAACGGCATGTTGACAGGTCTATGATCGATCGGCTTCTCGAAGAGGGAGTCTAGGCTATGACGGCTCGCCGCAGGCGATCGCATCTGGTACTTGTCCTCGGAGGGGCGTCGTCGGGGAAAAGCAACGTGGCGCTGCAATTAGCCGAGAAGGGGATCGGGCCGACGGCGCGGCGGGCCTTCGTGGCCACTGCTGTAGGGTTGGACGAAGAGATGGCAATGAAGATCGCGCGGCACCGCCAGTCGCGATCATCGGCGTGGGTGACAACGGAAGTGCCCGTTGACTTGACCGCCTGGTTCAACGAAGAGGGACGACACTACCGCGTCATCCTGGTCGATTGTCTGACCCTGTGGCTCTCGAATCACTGTGAGCTCGGGAGGAAGGAACGAGACATCCTGGAGGATGTCAGGGTGTGGCTTCGCGCCATCCGACGGAGCGCCGCCCGCGTCGTGTTGGTGTCGAATGAGCTGGGCATGGGCTTGGTCCCGGTCGACGCTGCATCGCGCCGCTTCCGCGAGTTGGCGGGAGACGTCAATCGTCTCGTGGCGCAGGAGGCAGACGACGCCTATTTGGTCGTCAGTGGAATGTGCCTTTCCCTGAAATGAGAGGATCCATGAACCTGGCTCACGTGTTGGAGCAGATCGGGAAGCCGGATACCGATGTTGCCGCAGCGACACAGCGGCGGTTGGACCGGCTGACCAAGCCGCAAGGCAGTTTGGGCCGTCTCGAAGCCTTGGCCGTGCAGTACTGTGCGATCACCGGAGAACGCAAGCCGGCTGTGCCGCGTGGAAGGGTCTACACCTTCGCCGCTGACCACGGGGTGGTTGAGGAAGGCGTCAGTGCCTATCCTCAGGACGTGACGGCGCAGATGGTCTTGAACTTTCTGCGTGGAGGCGCGGGAGTCAATGTCCTGGCTCGCCATGCGGATGTTGAGGTCCGTGTCGTCGACATTGGGGTCGCCCATGACTTTGGTCCTCTCCCCGGACTCACGAACCACAAATTGATGATGGGGACCAGAAATCTGCTCCGTGCTCGAGCGATGGACCGCCGTACAGCGGAGGAAGCGCTCATGACCGGAATCGGGCTTGCAGCCGAGGCGGCTCATCAAGGGATCGGGTTGATCGGCACAGGCGAAATGGGCATCGGGAATACGACCGCGAGCGCCGCCATTGTTGCGGTCATGACGGGAGCGGCGGTCAAGGAAGTGACGGGGATGGGAACAGGGATCGATGAGCAAGGCCTCGCTCGGAAAGTTTCTGTGATCGAGCGGGCGCTGGCCTATCACCGACCGGACCCGCACGATGCGCTGGACGTCCTCTCACAAGTCGGAGGCCTGGAGATCGCCGGGATGGCCGGGGTGATGTTGGGCGGTGCCGCCGCTCGTGTGCCCGTCGTCTTGGATGGATTCATTGCCGGCGCGGCCGCGCTGATCGCGGTAAGCCTGCAGCCGCGCTGCCGCTCATACCTGATCGCCTCTCACCGGTCTGTCGAGAAGGGCCATCGGGTATTGCTGGACCGGCTGCAGTTGAAGCCGCTCCTTGATCTGGACCTGCGCCTTGGGGAGGGCACAGGGGCCTGCTTGGGCATCGGGCTCGTCCAAGCCGCGATCAAGGTGCTGACAGAAATGGCGACCTTCGATGAAGCCGGTGTGTCGGAGCGAAGCGCGTGACAGCCCATCTGAGACCCTTCGTGTGTGCCTGGCAGTTTCTGACGGCGGTCCCCTTGAGCCGGGACCTGCACAATCCGGCTCCCGATGAATTGGCGGGGTCGATGTCGTGGTATCCCTTCGTCGGGATCCTGTTAGGAGGACTCTTAGCCGTCACGGATGCGCTTTTGGCACGTTGGCTGGCCGGTGAAGTGGTCGCGGCGTTGCTCATGTTGCTACTCGTGGGCGTCACCCGAGGCCTTCATCAGGACGGGTTGGCCGACACCCTCGATGGCTTGGCTGGAGGACGCACCCCAGCCGACCGGCTGACCATCATGCGCGATCCTCGCATCGGCGCCATTGGGGCGACCGGCCTGTTTCTCTCACTTATCCTACGATACAGCGCCCTAGTGTCCATACCAGATGCGCTGAGGTTTGCCGTCCTGTTGTGTATGCCTGCCATCGGGAGATGGGGCATGGTCGTCGGCGCCTATGGAGCCTCCTATGCCAGGGCAGAGGGAGGTTTGGCCGCACCGTTTCTCCTGCACCTGTCTGCAAGGCATCTTCTGGCTGCGACCGGCGTCGTCATGTGTCTCATGATCTGGTCCTTCGGGGCGGCTGCGGCGCTGGCGGCCCTATGCGTTGCTGGCCTCTTCAGCCGGCTCACAACGATCTTCTGCCGCCGCTGCTTCGGCGGCATCACCGGCGATACACTCGGCGCCACGAATGAACTCGTCGAAGTGAGTTTCGTCCTGCTTCTGCCGTTGCTCGTCGCGTGGTCATGACTCCCATCGAGATTGTGGCAGCGTGCGCGCTTGACGCAGCGATCGGTGATCCGCGGACCTTGCCGCATCCGGTCCGTTGGATGGGCAGCCTGTCATCCTATGTGCATCGGCGGGTCCGCACCTGCAACATAGGACCTCTCGCCCTTCGCACCGCCGGCTTGCTCTTGGCCCTAGGTCTCCCGGCAACGGTTTATGTGTGCGGCTGGGCGTTGATCGCGGGCGGTGCCGCCATCCAGCAGTGGATGGGGCAGGCGATCGGAATTTGTTTGGCGTCGACGACGCTGGCCTGGAAGGACTTGGTCGATCATGCCCGCGCGGTTTCCTCGGCATTGAAAGCCGGATCATTGGAGCAAGCCCGCCAAGCCGTTGGCTTGATTGTCGGGCGGGACACCCAGCACTTGTCTGAAGCCGAAGTCGTCAGAGCCGCAGTGGAAAGCGTTGCAGAGAGCGCGTGCGACGGCATCATCGCGCCATTGATGTTTCTTGTCGTGGGTGGACCGCCCCTTGCCCTGGCCTATAAGGCTGTCTCAACGCTCGACTCCATGGTCGGCCATCGTGATGAACCGTATCGCGAATTCGGATGGGCCTCGGCCAAACTTGATGACGTCGCCAATTGGATTCCTGCGCGCCTCACCGCCTGGTTGATCGCCGCGGCCGCCGGGTTCGTGCTTCTCAGTGCCAAGGCCGTGAAGCAAAGCGCTGCCATCCTGCTTCGAGACGGGGACAAGCACCCGAGTCCGAACAGTGGCAGGCCTGAAGCGGCGATGGCCGGCGCATTGGGCGTGCAACTTGGTGGAGCAAATTATTACGGCGGCCATCGAGATGAGCGTCCTGTCCTCGGCGATGGAGGGGCGCCGTTGTCTGTGAGGCATCTCGATCAGGCCGAATCGATCGTGACCGTCGCGTATCTCATGGCGATTGCAATATCCGTGAGGCTCCTGTGGCAGTGAGTGACGCGCCAAGTCACGGCGGCAATGTTCACGCCGCAGCTCGTGACCTGCACAGGCCCGTCGGAGCCATTCTGGACTTTAGCGCCAGCATCAATCCGTTGGGTCCATCGCGCCAAGCCGTGCGAGCGTTCCACGAGGCGGCTTCGCTCGTTGAGCACTACCCCGATCCAGAGTGCTTCAGCCTGAAACGGACGATGGCCCGTCGATGGAAGCTCTCCCCGGAGCGTGTGGTCGTTGGAAGCGGCTCGACAGAGCTGATCGATGTCATTCCGCGCGCCCTGGCCATTCGCTCGGCGATGATTGTGGGGCCTACGTATGGAGAATATGCCCGCGCCGTCCGGCATGCCGGCGGCCGACCCAGCGTGGTGCTGGCGAGGAAGGCGGATAACTACCGTCCTCCGCTCGAGGAGGTCGTACGCCGATTGGTGGACAAGCGCCGGGGTCGTCAGGCAATCGACGCGGTGTTTCTTTGCCATCCCAACAGTCCGACCGGCCGGCCTTGCGGTCATGACGATCTCCGGGCCCTCTTCAGAGCTGCAGATCGCACTCGGTCGTGGGTGATCCTGGATGAATCGTTTATTGAGTATTGCGGTGAGCTGACTTGCGCGCCGTACCTCCGCTCCTTTTCGCGACTCATCATCCTGAGAAGCTTCACGAAGTTCTATGGATTGCCGGGACTGCGAATCGGGTACAGCCTTTCATCCTCGTCGGTCGCGGCGTTGCTGAAGCGGTTTCTCCCGCCTTGGTCAGTCAGCGCGGTGGCTCAGCGGGCCGCGGAGGCGGCGATCATGGACGAACG
>DATIGH010000311.1:0-18091 GCA_035454845.1 Nitrospira sp. | reverse complement strand
TCCCTATCGCCGGATTCAGCGCGGTGAGTATTGGGGGACCGGACAGGGTGGATTCGGCGGCAACTGGGGTGGATTCGGCGGAGGCACGAGCGGTGAAGGGTATCGATAAGGCAAACCTCAGTCGCGCTGTCTTCAGTTGCCTACAGTCCTACCACTTTTTGTCACTTGAGCGCTTGCAAAGAAGTACGAATTGAACGGCTCTCTCGCTTGGTATACCTGTTGCTCCGCCTGATGGCATAGCCCGTCAGAGAATTGGGAACAGGAGGATTACGATGAGCCACTATTGCACGCTTGGCTGGGCCGGGGTTGTCTTCTTGATGTGTTCTTCCGCCTTCGTGGCCTTCTCTGGCCATGCGGGAGCGGCTGAGAGCATTACACTGTCCGCTCCAAAGCAGCCGGCCAGACCGGATGACTCGTTTGTCAGAATGTTTCCAGGGTTGCCGCCCTTCGCTCCGGCAAGCGACGAGATGCGAGAGAAGGCCCGACAACTTGGCCAAAAAGGCGGCGTCCTTGACGCCCAAGACTCTCATGCCAATCCGATCTTTTCCATTACCCAGCCCGACGTGTTCAGTCCTCACAATCATGACAATCCCGCCATGACGGCCGGCATGACCTTTGTCGGCCAGTTTATCGATCACGATCTCACCCTTGACCCGAGATCCTCTCTCTTTGCGCAGACTGATCCTGGCCAAACGAAGAACTTCCGGACAGCGGCGTTCGATCTCGACAGTGTATATGGTAACGGCCCTCAAGCCTCGCCGGAACTCTATGATCTCAGCAGGGGCGACATCAAATTGAAGATTGAAGTGATTCCTGGTTCAGAAGCAGTCTCTCGGCACCAAACGATACGCTACGACGTTCCGCGCAACCCCGACAACACTGCCACGATTGGCGACAGTCGGAACGACGAAAACGCCATCCTCAGTCAATTACATGCAGCTGTCTTGCGATTTCACAATGCAGTCGTTGATTACCTTCGGACCAAGCGGGGAGTCGGTGACCTCTCTGCCGAACAGATCTTCAAGATGGCCCAGCGGTACGTGCGGTGGCATTATCAGTGGATCGTTGTTCATGAATTTCTTCCGCTGACCATCGGTCAAGAGAGGGTCGACGACATCCTGCAGCGGGGGCCCAAGTTCTACAATCCCCATGATCGCAGCGTGCAAAACGCCCAAGGGAATCCGCTGATTCCGGTCGAGTTTTCGGTGGCGGCCTACCGATTCGGGCATTCGCAGGTGCGGCCGAGCTACCGATTAAACTTCGGACCCCGAGACGGAAGTGAGTTCTTTGCCTTTGTCTTTTTGGACTCCGAAGATCCGAACGATGACGATCCGAACGACCTTCGAGGCGGGAAGCGTGCGCCCCGCCGCTTCGTCGATTGGCAAACCTTTTTTAATTTCGGAGACAACCTCTTCCGGCCGAACAAGAAAATCGATACCAAACTGTCCACCGTGCTGATGGAACTGCTGGGCTTACGAGGACCGGCCCCGGGAATGCCGGCCGACGGCGTGCAGTCGCTCGCCTCGCGCAATCTGATGCGGCACGTCAACTTCGGGCTTCCCTCGGGACAAGCGGTTGCGCGTCTTATGGGCGTTCAAGTGCTGAGCCCGGCGCAGTTGGCGGAACTCCAGCCCTATGGCATGGATCGAAGCACGCCGCTCTGGTTCTATATCCTGAAAGAAGCCGAACTCCTGGAGTCGGGACTGCGGCTTGGTCCGGTGGGGGGACGCATCGTCGGGGAGGTGTTCATCGGGCTCTTGAAGGCGGATGCCGAGTCCTATCTTACAGCGCAGCCCAACTGGAAACCGGTCCTGCCTTCCACTGCCGCCGGCGACTTTCGCATGACGGACTTGCTGAAATTTGCGGGTGTGGTGTCACCGCTCAACTGAAGATGCGGTGTGCCTCCGCACTGGCACCATCATGCAGCATATGGCTCCGAAAGATGATTCAGTTTGCAGGCGCGGATAACCCTGCCGACAGTCGCTGCGCCACCGGGCGGCCTTCCTCCAGATCTTGAAGGTCGGCCCATGCCGTAATGTCCGTCCTGGAAGGATCGATGGCATCTCGGTATTTCTTGAATCGCTCCGCACTCTCCGGGGAACTGGGCCCACGAGCCAAGAGTTGCTGGTTCCATGCGTCTATTTCTGCGGACTGATGCGGCTTTGCCGTCTGTCGGAACCAGGTCACAACGCCCTCATCGGTGGGGTTGGCTTTGACGGCCGCAGTGAACTGCTCACTCGTGATCCCAGCAAAATCCAACAGCCGTTCATCCATCGGACAGGGGTAAATGTATTCTCCTTCCGTCCCGGCGAGCACGGCCCGGCATTTATCGATCATCCGGGCCAAGTGGGCATAGTCCGCCAGTATGACACGCATGCTGCGGGGAAACTGCTTTCTGAGATCCATCGAGTGAGTTATAGCAATTGATGGCCGGTCAACGCCAGGCTTTTGACGCTCACACTGCCGTTCTCGAATGCAATGATGCGCCTGGTTGCCGGCAGATCCGCCACGCCGACGCGCACGTGCGTATCGGTAAAGCTTTCGACGTTTTTCAATTTTCCGTCATCAGGTGAAAAATAATACACCGTATATTTCGTCGTGAGATGCTTCTTATCTTGCGTCACGGCGCTTTCCTCGACGTTGATCGTAAAGGCAAACGGCGCCATGCCGGGATGCGACATCGTCCGATTGATTTGTGTGATGCGGTTGTCCTTGAGGCGGTAAAACGAGTGAGAGCCGTGAATGTCCAGCCTTACTCCAAGCGGATGACCGTCCTCTTCCATCGTGAGCGTATACTTGCCGTCCGATTCTTCAAACGTCCGTGGCCCTCGATGGACGGCAATCATCGCCAGTTGATCCTGCACCCACTTTTGGACGTCTCCGTCACTGAGTTGCACGAGCACATCGCGGGGGCCCTTCACCGTCAAAGGGCCGCGGAATTCCTTTCCGTTGATATTGACCGTCAGATCGGCTGTGAAACCCTTGAAGCCCTGCGGCCAGCGGGCGGTATTTTCGAACGCGCGTCGAAGCGCTTCACGTGCCTTCGGATCATCGGCGATGGTCGGCTGTTCTGAAGTATGCATCGTCATGACGTGGTCTCCTTCAGTGGTCAAAGATGGTGCGCTCTTATTATACCTGCGCCGGTTTTCGCCGCTCAACGGAGAGAACCGCCGGCCAGGTGACATTGAACAGCATTTAAAACCGGCGGATATTCTGATATAGTTCGGCAATTTTACCCTGCACTTTTGATGGACTAGAGAATGCGCAGCGGGACTTGGCAAAGGGGATGGCATGGAACGACGGGCGGCTTCTCATACTGAAGAAGAAGAAATGAATCAGCGGCGTCGTCTCCTGAACGCCGCGAAAAAAGGCGATCAGAAGGCGGTGGCGAAGCTCTTTGAGTTGTACCAGGTCCGCGTCTACAACCACGAAATGGTGAGCAAGCTCAATCGCACGGCCGGTACACACAAGCTCCAGGCAGAGGTGGCTCAGGCCAAGGCGGCCAGCAAAGGCGCCTCTTCCAAAAAGTCATCGCACGGGAAGTCTGCCAGCGCACCCGTCAAGTCCAAGGCGAAACACGCGACCAAGGCCAAGAGCGCTTCGAAGATTCACAGAAAAAAATGAGATTGTCTCCTATTGGACCGTAACCCGTAAGCCGCCTCCTGCCAGTTTTCCCGCTATCTCCTCCGCCTGTTTCAACCCTCCCGTGAACACCACTGCCTCGCCTTGATGGTCGATCTTCCACGCCAATTCAAAGGCCTTCGAGGGCGTCATGCCCGGAATGCATTGGCAAAAGAGCGCGATGACTTGCTGGTAGGTATGGCAGTCACAGTTGTGGACGACCACACGGGCTTCGAGGTCGTCGCCGGTGCCGGTGGAGGGCGTCTCAATTGCGAGGGGCGTCGCCACAGGGACGGGAGAGTCGGGCATAGGCGGCGATTCTAACAGACTTTCCCCTCTCCAATTAAGATCCTTTAGCGCCCGCAAGGATGCGCCCGCCAGCCGTGCCACACTTATCTGCAGCGTTCGTCGACAAAGCCAATGGCTCATGTTAACGTGCGCCGCCATGAAGAAACCGATGGTGATGTCGTGGCTTGATCTCCTGCTGATCTTTGTGCCGGTGACGTTCGGCTTGGCCCTCGTCCAGCCGGACCATCTGGCGGTCTTTATTTCAGCGGCGCTTGCGATCATCCCCCTCGCGGGTCTTTTGGGACGTGCGACGGAACACTTGACCGCTCATGTGGGGGCCGGTGTAGGGGGCTTGCTCAACGCGTCGCTCGGCAATGCGGCCGAATTGATCATTGCGTTGGTGGCCTTGCGGGAAGGATTGCATGACGTCGTGAAGGCGTCGCTGACGGGATCCATTATCGGGAACATTCTCCTCGTGCTCGGCGCCTCTATGCTCGCGGGGGGATTGAAATACGAACGTCAGAAATTCAATCAGACTGCTGCCGGCACGGGGACGAGCCTGCTCTTGCTCTCGGCTGTCGGCCTCATTATCCCTGCACTGTTCCACCTGACCGCGTCCGATCAGGGCGCGGCAGTCGAGCGTGAACTGAGCCTCGAGATTTCCATCGTCTTGTTTTCGATTTACATCATGAGTCTCGTGTTTTCCTTGAGGACTCACCGCCATGTGTACAGAGGAGACGAACACGGCACCTCTCATGACGAAAAACTATGGAGCCGCGGCCGAGCCATCGCCGTGTTGTCCGTCGCCACGGTCCTAATAGCCGTCATGAGCGAGCTGCTCGTAGGAGCCCTGGACCATGCGGCCCACACGCTGGGCCTGACCCAGATCTTCGTGGGCGTCATCCTGGTAGCGCTCGTCGGCAACGCGGCCGAGCATTCGACGGCCGTTCTGGTTGCCATGAAAAACAAAATGGACTTGGCGCTTAGTATTGCGGTGGGATCAAGTCTGCAGATCGCCCTTCTGGTTGCGCCGGTCCTGGTGTTCGCAAGCTATCTGTTCGGAACACCTCTGGATCTGATCTTTACGCCGTTTGAAGTCGCCGCGGTGACTATTTCCGTGCTCATCGTCGGATTCGTATCGATAGACGGGGAATCACACTGGATGGAAGGGGTGATGCTGGTTGGGGTGTATACGATGCTGGCAATCGCCTTTTATTTTCTGCCCGCATAGCCAGCAAATGTGGAATGTGGATGGGAATGCGGAGTACGGTTCAGAACGTGTCCATGTCGATGACTTCCGTAGCGTCCCAGAGATTCTTTTTTTCCGCATCCGCGAGCGCTTTGAGCCGGTCCTCTTCAGTCTCCTCCCCAAATGGCTTTCTCGCTTGTGCCTCTTGAGGGGCATTCGCTCGAACGGAAGCCTCGGTGGGACGTCGACGGTGTTTCTTTGCTGGATCCATATTTACGGGCATTGTTCCTCCACCAATATCAATGACCTCAGTCTGTCTCCTCGCGGCGTCCAATGTCAATGGGAGTCACATTGACCTGGGAGTCACATTGACCTCTCCTCAAAGGCTTTGTTACAGTCGCCGCCCATGCTCGACGCCAGAATCTGGTGGCCCCTCTTTCCCCTCCTGCTATTGATCGTCATCGTGTGTTTAACCTGGGCGTTGGTGATAGCGGTCCGTGGCGGGCAGGACAGGCGTACGAGGTGGCTTCAGGTGGGGGCGTTCGGCTGCTATTTCCTCGCCGCCGTTTCCGCGATTGCCAGCGAGCGCGGCGTCGTGTCGGCGAATCTTCATCGACCGTTTTCGCTCGCGACGCAGCTCTGTCTGTTGTTAGCCTTATTGCACCATTGGCAGACTCCGCATCGCACGCTGCGATGGCTGAACGCGGTGGCTTGGGGTGGCATTCTTGCCGACACCGCTCTCCACGTGCTGATGGTTCGACACTGATCGATTAAAAAAGCTTTTCCGCGACCGAATCCGCCAGAAGCCTGCCTCGGGCGGAGAGGCGCGTGCGGTCGCCCTCTTCTTCCAAGAGTTTGCTTGCCCTCATGCCGTCAATCAGTTGGAGGTATCCGTAATTCGCGCCGTGATTGTGGAGGTGGGACGTCGGAATACCTCGCTCCAGACGCAGTCCAAAAATCACCGCATCCCGAAGCTGCTCTTGCGGTGTGAGAACCGTCCGTTCAAGAACGGGCAAGCGGTCTTGGGCCAACGCTGTCTGGTAGGCCGCGAGACTGGCGACATTCCCGAAACGGACCCCGTCCACAAACGATTGGGCACTGGGTCCGAGGCCCAAATAGCTTCCTTGTGTCCAATGGAGCAGGTTGTGACGGCATTCGAATCCGTCCTGCGCGTAGTTGGAAATTTCGTAGCGCCTATAGCCGGCCTGGACGAGGAGCTCCTGCGCCGCCTGATCCATCTCAATTTGAAGCGTGTCATCGGGTAAGAGGCCTGCTTGTCGGTGAATGTCATGGGCGAAGCGGGTTCCCTCTTCGACCGTTAAGGCGTAACAGGACAGATGAGTCGGCGAGAGCTCGCAACAGGCGCGAAGCGTTCGCGTCCAGCTCTCAACGGTTTGTCCCGGAAGACCGTACATCAGATCGAGATTGATATTGGTGAATCCTGCCGCCCGGGCGGCGTTGACGGCAGCGATGGTTTCCGCTTTCGCCCCAGGCCGTCCGATGCCCGTCAACTCGTCATCCTGCATGGATTCGGCGCCGAAGCTGAGTCGGGTGACACCGGCGTGTCGCAGTCCGCACAGGTCGGTGGCATTGACCGTGCCAGGATGGGCCTCCACCGTGATTTCACAATCCGGATGCAACGCGAACGACTCTTGAATCCTCGTAAGGATGGTCGTCAACTGATTGGCTGTAAGAGCCGTAGGCGTTCCGCCGCCGAAGTACACGGAGGTCAGCGGGCGTCCTTTGCCGTATGTGTCATCCCCGTAGAGGCGGAGTTCCGTGTAAAGGGCATGGAGAAACGCCTCAGCCGCGGCTTCCCGATGGATTTCGAGGTAGAAGGCGCAGAAATGACAGCGCTGACGGCAAAATGGAATGTGGAGATACAGGCCGAGCGGAGCGTTCATCGTTTCAAAGAAAAGGGGTCCGGTTGAGAGAAGTCCCGGGCCAGGACGATCTCGATCTCATCCGTGGACGCGCGGCCTCGGTTACGAACGTGCGAGGTCCAAGCCGGATGCCGCCGCAGCGATTCAAAGACCTGTTTCAGCATTCCCGGTTTGATCTGAGACTCCCATTCTTGAACCCAGGCCTGATGGTCGTCCTCACCGTCATAATCATCCGGGAAAGACGCCTCTAAACTGAAGCGCAGCACGAATGTTTTTTCCTCCTGATACATGGTGTGCCCTCGTGCGTTGCGCAGCGCCGTCCGTCACTCTTATAATAGTGACACGGAGGAGCCTGACGATCATGCCTATCTTCGAATATGTGTGTCGGGAATGCAATCATCGCTTTGAGCTCTTGGTTCAGGGATCAGCGCAAGCCGCCTGTCCGAAATGTCGGGCCACTGCTCTGGACAAGCAATTTTCCTCCTTTGGTGTCGGGGCGACGGGAGGCTGGGCGCCTTCCGGCGGAGGCGCCTGCGGAAGCTGTGGCGATCCCAGGGGGCCGGGGGCATGCTCCATGAACTAGCATGAGTGACGCCGAACTTCTGTTGCACCGCACAATCGCGACCATTTCGCAGTCCGACCCTCTTGTCAAGCTTCTCGAGCAAGTCCGGCTCGGCCGGATGAAACGCTCAGATCCAGGGTTGCGCGCCATCACCGACGGCTGGATCGCCGTCTACCGAAAATCACTTGCCACGCCAGAGTTGACGAAACAGGCGCTCCGGCGCATCGACCCAACGCCTCGTCTGGCCGTCCTGATCGAAGAGGGTATCGTGTCCCCGGATCATGCCGAGGCTCGTGAGTTGATTAGCGATTTCAATCAGGCGATCGCCCGCGCACCTGTCTGACGGTTGGTGTTTCCCGCCATGCGCCTTTGCATGCTGATCCTCGTCCTGGTCGTTCTTTCGGCTGGAGAGGGCGAAGGACTAGGCGAGGACGGCGGTGCCTCCGGTCCACTCAGATACCTCTCCTCTCATGAGCTCGAAACCATCCTTCCTGCCGGCACCACGCTGATGATGCGTCCGGCCGCAATTGAGGAGTTTCTGGCGGAATTGGATGGACAGCCGCCGGACTGGAGCCGCGTCTATGGTCATGGCCATCACGATCCCGGACATGACGACCGGCTGTTTGCTCTCAATCGGGAACGCGATGCCCGACGTGAAGGCCGGCCCGCGCTGATGAAACACGTGGCGTTTGCATGGGTAGGAACGCTGTCCCGCTTCGATCCCATGATCGAGGCCTTTCCGGTTGCCATCGGGCCAAAATTCATCAAAACCAGTTGGGGGATGGTTCGCTTCAAGCCGGAAGAAGCGCCCGGCAATCTCAGCGTCGCTACGGATGCCGGCCATCAATCTCAGTTTCAACGCCTCCTGGAGCAAGGCCAGCCGGTGGAGCTCGATGTCATCATGACCGGAAGGCTCATTCCGCAGGAGTCCATCATCTACGACTTTTCACATGACGAAGAAGGCCTCGGACTGATCATGCCTTTGGTGCGGGTCGAGCAAGTCGACTTTGTGATGCCGAGGCCCTGAGTGATGTTGATGGCGTGAATCGTGTGCCGACGAAGATAGGCTAGTAGGCGTCCTGTGCGCAACGAAACCCTGTGCCACTCGGTCGGCTGTCCATGGTGCCCCAATCGCGGTCGCTCGTGCGCAAACTCACCGCCGGCTTGAGCCATGACCCGCCGCGCATTGACTTGATGGCCCCGCGATCGGGGCCCATCGGATTCGTGAGGGAAGCGGAGGGATAATAATTGGGATTGTACCAGTCCTGGACCCACTCGGCGACGTTCCCCGCCATATCGAAGAGACCATAGACGCTTGCGGCGTCACGAAAGCTGCCGACCGGCATGGTGAGCACTTCCCCGTTCAGGCCCTTTTCTTTCGCGATTCGCGCACCTTCGCCCTTGATCCAGAAAGCCTCCCAGTCAACGCCGCTGTTAAACTCGACGGTACGACCGGCCCAATAGCTGGCGCTGTTGGCGAGCGAAAGATCCCATTGGTTTCCCCAGGGATAGCGGCGCGCATCCGTTCCTCTTGCGGCCTTCTCCCATTCGGCTTCGGTTGGCAGCCGCTTGCCGAGCCACCGGCAATAGGCATCGGCGTCGGTCCAGCTGACATTGACGACCGGGTGGCGTTCGATCCCGGGCATCGGTCTTCCATCCTTCCATAGCGTCGTGGCCGGATTGTTATTCTCCGGCATCCGATGGCCGGTTTTCGACACAAAGCGGAAATAGGCTTCATTGGTCACTTCAAAGCGGTCGATGTCAAAGGCATCAAGAAACACCAATCGTTCCGGTCGCTCATCAGGGAGTCCGCCGCTATCGGCCGGCGCGCCCATTCGAAACTCGCCGGCAGGGACACGGACCATGCCCTCAGGAGCTTCCGAGCCGATGGCCGATCCAGTGGAACCGAGAGTTAGAAAACAAAACACATAGGCAGGGAAGCGGAGCAACGATGTCAGCGTTTCTTGAAGCCGCAGACGCGTGCCACTCCATCGCGGTAGGCGGTCCACAGTGTAAGAGACCGGTTGAGACACCGTATGATTGCCTCCTGTTGCACACATGTCTTGGCGTGATTGACGACCATGTCATAGGCGTCATGACGATGGCCTGCCTCCACCATTTGATGCGAGCGGATGAGATCCATGGCGTCCGACGGGAGTCCGTAGTGCTTGACCAGAGAATGTTGCTGGACGACCGATTCGATCTCCTCCGCTGTCTTTGGCTTCGAGGGCTCTTCCAACTCCTTGCGGTCCTTGACGCTTCCCTCGACGAACACGGTCATGACTGCGGCCCCGACCACCCAATCCCGATGATGCGAGGCCCGCTCGAGCCACGCACGGTAGCGGCGGGCGTCGGGAAGGAGCGTCACGCGATCGAAAACGTCGGCGGAAAACCCAAGTCCTGCCATCATCTGAAGGAACAGCTCGGGATGCGACTTGCCCAGCGACAAACCGCCTGTGTCCTCTTCATAGATATTCTCCGCCAGCATCCGACGGACGGAGGAGGGCGGATTGTGGCCGTGAATTCTGGCCAGGAGCACGGGAAAGTCCCGCACATAGACAGCGTATTCCTGCTGAAAATGGCGTTTCAACTGTTCGAGCGTGGCGGTGCCGTCGGAGAACGCCGGCCATGCCCAATGGTGTTTGCGATCCATGATCCGCAACATCTCCTCTTGAAAACGCTTCGTCGTCAAGGATCGCGTCATGCGGGTTGCCTTCCTCATTGAGCCCTCGTTACAATCCATCCGTCGAGGTGTTGATGCAACAGATGACGGTTCAAAATCCCCAGGAAATTTTGTCGCTTCTGGCCGACGTCGCGCTCCGCGGCTCCGGGTTCGTCACTGAATGCCTTCTCGACTACGTGTTGGACGAGGGATTTACCGAGCCGATTTACCTGAACGCCAGCGGAGAAGATCCGGATGCCTACTTCAAGGGACAGTCACCGGCTTGGGCCGTCTATCAGGTCCGGGAATGGAAGCGCGTGCTGACGATCTCCGGAGGTCCAGGCAAGCAGCGACGCGTCCAGATCACTGAGACACCATAGCCTCTCGCTGAGTGTAGGGGGGTCGGGGCGAAAAAGCAATGATACGACGAGATGCCGTCTGAGGCAGAACAACGCACGAAGGATGGAGAGACATGAATCTCGTTCGCCTGACTGAGCCGTATAATATCGGAGAATTGGTTTTGCTGCAGAGTCTGCTCGAAAGCAGCGGAATTGCCTATTTGATCCGCCATGCCAACGTCAGCAGTCTGTATCCCGGTCTTCCCGGGCTCAATTCCCACGTGATGGTCGAGGAGCGGGATTATCCACGCGCCGAGGCCATTCTTCAGCGTCTGCGACTCGACGTCCGCGAGGTCACCGGCGAAATGGGCGGATGAATCATCCGCTCTGCTTGGGTTGGTGTGGGTTCGGAGGGGAGGATTGGGCGGGCAGCCGCTCACCGGAGCCTTGAAACCATCCGCCGATCAGCGTCCCTTCCTCGAAATACAGATAGCGGTGCTTCACGATTGCCGCGCTCTCCCAGTCCTCAAAGATCCATTCCTCCTGTCGGATTCCATCCTTCGTAAAACTCGTATTGATTGTTTGCGGTCCTCCCCACGCCTGCAGGACCTGTTCCTTGGACATTCCCACCATGACCCGATGCTCGGCGATGTGCTTTTCAAAGTTGGGATCGCGCAACTTCGCGACGAGCGGCACGATGATCATGAATACTGCGAAGACCAGCAAACCTGCGTAAATGGTCAGGCGAACCGGTTTACGGCGAATGAACGACACGGGTTCGGGGTTCACGGGAGGGGCGGGAATGTTTGGCTCAAGCGACACCATGGCAATATTCTCGGCGCATCGTAACAACGGGTTCTGCGTCCGTCAAGGCGCACGTCTGATTAATGCTGTATTTTCAACAGCATCGGAGGAAGAGCTATACTTGTCGTATGAGTCTGTGGATGGGCTGGCGCATCATGATGGTTGCTCTCCTACTCACCCTCCTGGGTGGAGTCTTCGGTGTCGAGGCGAAATCTCTCTACTCCTACACGGATGACAAGGGCACACGGATCATCACGGACAACTACCATAAAATCCCTGCTGCCTACCGGGCGAAGGTGACGGTCGTCGAACAAGAGACGGACGGGTACATAGGAGAGATCGAGCGTGTCGGTGAGCTCGTCGGCTCGGCGAAGGGCTTCGTCATTGCCCTGCCTGGCATGTCCCTTCAGCAATCGAAAGTCATCACGTATGCCGGCATCTTCGGGCTGCTGTGCCTCGTGGCCATGAATTTTAGCCGCAGCGAGGCCATTAGAGCGCTCGCCCTCTGGTGCCTGGTCCTCATCGGGATTGGTGCCCCCGTGCTCGTGTACATCGCCGACGATGGTGCCGCGGCTATCATGAAAAACAAGGCCGCAGAAATTCAACACAAACAGCAGGACCGTCTTTCACACGTGCCATAGCGCGCGACACTCCCGCCACACTGCATCGGCAATCTATTCCGCGTATTTTGGGACGGGGATTTTCTTGGTCTGGGAAGACCGCGGAGCCGTCTGTTGCTGTGAAAATTCGGAGGAGTAGGGGTTCATCATCGGATCGTGCGTGTGCTTCTGGCGGCGTTTCACGAGCTCGATACTTTGCGTGCTGATCTCCATGCGGTCGATGGGAGATTTGGTGGTCAAAGGATCGGGCAGGCCTTGCAGCGAGAACAGCTGGTAGGCAAGTGTCCAGTCGAGCGAGTCTTTGGCCGCTTCTTTCACAATGAACCGTGCCTGTGGCGAGGCCGGGCCCTTGAAGAGGAGGACCCAAATGTTGGATCGGAAGGCCGGAGAGGCTGGATCGGTGGATGGCCGGAATTCGGGGACGAGAGAAGGCACTTGGCTGATCGGGACCGCCGGAGAAAATTCGATATCGACGAGGCGGACATACAATGACCGGTTTTCGCTCTCATCTTTCGGATCGACAGCATAACTGAAGGAATACCGCACCTCGATCCCATCGCGCTTGAACGTGTAGACGTCTTCACCATTCTCGGGGGACACAAGTTTCCTGAAATACTTGTCCCAGTCGGTGATCGCATAATAGGTAAAGACCCGAAGAGCCGATTTGCGATCGCGCACGGCCTGCGGCATGCCCAACTTTTCGTGCAACTCTTTCTGGGTCAGACCGAGGAAGCCGTCTTCGAAGTAGGGTGCGGCGGAGACTGAAACAGAGGGCAGGCAGAGGACAACGGCGAAAAGCCCGCTGAACGTGAGGCGTTGAAGATAATTCCCCGGGAGCAAGCGCTTCTCTCTCCGGCCGTTGAGGCCATCGTATCGGCAGCCTCGGGCCCTGTCAAGACTGCTCGGCGATTGGTTGCCGGCTGACGGATGAACCAGTATGATGGCACTACTCCGGATACCGAACAGGGACGGTGAGGCTTGACGTCGATTGAACAACTTCTGCAGGAACGCATTGCCATCCTCGATGGTGCCATGGGCACCATGATCCAACAGAGGCGTCTGGACGAGGCCGCCTTCAGGGGGGAGCGGTTCCGTGATTGGCCGAAGGATCTTAAAGGGCACAATGATCTGCTCAATCTGACCCAGCCCGCCGTCATCGAGGAGATTCACCGCCAGTACCTGGAAGCCGGCGCCGATATCATCGAGACGAACACGTTCAATTCCCAGGCGATCTCGCTCGCCGACTATCAGATGCAGGGTTTGGCGTACGAGCTTTCCAAGGCCGGCGCCGAATGCGCGCAACGTGCCGTCGCCCATGTACGGACGGCAGAGCCGGAGCGACCCTGTTTTGTGGCGGGCGCCATCGGTCCGACCACCAAAACGTCGTCCATCTCCACCGACGTGAATAATCCCGGCGCCCGGAGCACCACGTACGATGATTTGGTCCTTGCCTATGCCGATCAGGTTCGGGGTTTGTTGGACGGAGGCGCCGATCTCTTGCTCGTCGAAACCATTTTCGACACACTGAATGCCAAAGCAGCCTTCTTTGCCATCCAACAACTGTTCGCGGCGGGCGCCAGACGCGTCCCGATCATGGCCTCGGTGACCTTCATTCAGGCGGGCAGTGATCGGGGTGTGACGGGCCAGACCGTCGAGGCATTCTGGAACTCGATCTCGCACGTTCCGTTGCTGAGCGTCGGCATGAACTGCGCCTTGGGACCCAAGGAAATGCGGCCGCTCATCGAAGAGCTGTCACGGATTGCGCCGGTCTATGTGAGCGCTCATCCGAACGCCGGGCTGCCGAATCCGCTGCTGCCCACTGGTTTCCCTGAGACACCCGATACGCTGGCGCCGCAGCTCCGTGAGTGGGCCGACAACGGCTGGCTCAACATCGTCGGCGGATGCTGTGGGACGACGCCGGCGCATATCAAGCTCATCGCGGAAGCGGTTCATGGACTCACACCGCGGGCGATCCCCACCGTGGAGTCCTATACGCGTCTGAGCGGTCTCGAAGCGCTCACCATTCGTCCGGATTCCAATTTCGTGAACATCGGGGAACGAACGAACGTAACCGGTTCTCCCGCCTTTGCCAAGCTCATCCTCCAGGGCAAATATGAAGACGGATTGGCGGTGGCACGGCAGCAGGTGGAAGGTGGCGCCCAAATTCTCGACGTCAACATGGATGAAGGCATGCTGGATTCAAAGGCGGCGATGGAAACATTTCTCCGCTTGATCGCCTCCGAGCCGGACATTTGCAAGGTTCCCCTCATGGTCGATAGTTCCAAATGGGAAGTGCTGGAGACGGGGCTGAAGAATATTCAAGGGAAGGCGGTCGTCAACAGCATCAGTCTGAAGGAAGGCGAGCAGAAATTCATCGATCAGGCTACCTTGATCCGCCGGTATGGCGCGGCCGTGGTCGTCATGGCCTTCGATGAAAAAGGGCAGGCGGACAGCCTCGAGCGCAAGACCGCCATCTGCGCCCGTGCTTACAGGATCCTCACCGAACAGGTTGGATTTTATCCTGCCGACATCATATTTGATCCCAATGTCCTGACGGTGGCCACGGGCATCGAGGAGCACAACGCTTACGCGGTAGATTTTATCGAAGCGACGAGGTGGATCAAGCAACACCTGCCTGGAGCCAAAGTGAGCGGCGGCATCAGTAATATCTCGTTTTCTTTCCGCGGCAACAACGTCGTGCGTGAAGCGATGCATTCGGCCTTTCTCTATCATGCGATCAAGGCCGGACTCGACATGGGCATTGTGAACGCCGGCCAGTTGGCGGTGTATGAAGAGATCCCCAAGGACTTGCTCGAACTCGTGGAAGACGTGCTGCTGAACCGGCGTCCTGATGCCACGGAACGGCTCGTAGCATTCGCCGAGACCGTCAAACGTCAGGACAAGACGGTCATCAAGGATGACGAATGGCGCAAGGGGACGGTCGAGGAACGGCTCTCCCATGCCTTGGTGAAGGGCATTACCGACTACATCGACCAGGACACCGAAGAGGCGAGGCAAAAGTATCCAAAGCCGTTGGCGGTGATCGAAGGTCCCCTGATGGCCGGGATGAACATCGTGGGCGATCTCTTCGGATCGGGCAAGATGTTTTTGCCCCAGGTCGTCAAAAGCGCCCGCGTGATGAAGAAGTCGGTCGCCTATCTGCTGCCGTTCATGGAGGAGGAGAAGAAACGGCTCGGCGGTTACCAGTCCCAGGGCAAGGTCCTGCTGGCCACCGTCAAGGGCGACGTCCATGACATCGGAAAGAACATTGTCGGCGTCGTCCTCGGTTGCAACAACTACGAGGTCATTGATCTGGGTGTCATGGTGCCGTGCGAGCACATCCTGACGACTGCCCGCGAACACAAGGCGGATATCGTCGGGTTGAGCGGCCTGATTACGCCGTCGCTCGATGAAATGGTCCACGTGGCCAAGGAGATGACGCGCGAAGGCTTCGAGGTGCCGCTATTGATCGGCGGGGCGACGACCAGCAAGGCCCATACGGCCGTCAAAATTGCACCTTCCTATGTGCCGTCGGTCGTCCATGTCCTGGATGCGTCACGCGCAGTGGGAGTCGTCGGCAATCTGCTGAATCGCGAGCAGAAGGCAGCCTTCGTCCAAGAGATACGGACTGACTACGAGCGTGTACGGCAAGCTCATCAGGACCGTGGCGCGAAACCGGTGCTTCCGCTGGAGGAAGCTCGGGCCCGCCGGCTGTCTTCCGACTGGAGCCGTCTGGAGATCCCCGAGCCGGAACAACTCGGCATCCATGTCATCGCGGATCAGCCGCTCGCCGACCTTCTGCCGTTTATCGATTGGTCTCCATTTTTCCATACCTGGGAATTGAACGGGCGCTACCCCGCGATTTTCGATCACCCGACCATCGGCCCACGAGCCAAGGAGCTTTTTGACGATGCTCAAGGATTGCTCGACCGGATCGTGAAGGAGAGGCTGCTGACTGCGAAGGGCGTCTACGGTCTCTTTGCCGCCTGTAGCATCGGTGACGACATCGCCTTGTACACAGAGCCTTCGAAACGATCTGTTCTTGCAACCATTCATACGCTGCGCCAGCAGACGGAAAAACCACAGGGGCAACCCAATTTGGCCCTGGCTGATTATGTGGTCCCCCAGTCGTCCGGACGGACGGATCATGTCGGCGCTTTTGCGGTCACCGCGGGGCTCAGACTGGACGAGCTCTGCCGGAAGTTCGATCAGGACCACGACGACTACAATTCGATTATGGCCAAGGCGCTGGCGGATCGTTTAGCCGAAGCGTTTGCCGAGTATCTCCATAAGCAGGTGAGGGCGCAGTGGCGATACGGGAGGCTTGAGCAGTTGACCAGCGAGGATCTGATCCGGGAACGGTATCGAGGGATTCGGCCGGCACCGGGCTATCCCGCCTGTCCGGACCACACCGAGAAGCGAACCTTGTTCGATCTTTTACGGGTCGAAACGCATACGGGCATCACGTTGACAGAGAGCTTTGCCATGCTGCCCGCGGCCGCCGTCAGCGGTTGGTATTTCGCCCATCCAGACGCAAAGTATTTTGCCGTGGGAAAAATCGGCAAGGACCAAGTGGAGGACTATGCCCGTCGGAAGGGAATGGAGCTGCGGACCATGGAGCGCTGGCTGTCGCCGAACCTAAACTACGAACCTCGGTGAGTCGCCCTAGGAGACTTCCGCCAGAAACGGCTGCCTGACGGGTTTTCCGATGGCTGCCGTCAGTGCCGACTTCAACAGTCGAAACCGTTCTTCCGCCCATCGGTTAAACGTGTCCGAGTCCTGAAACACCAGGTCCCAGGCTTTCGCGGCGTCCAGCATCAAGAGTTGATGGGTTTGGCCGTCTTCGGGAAAATAGACGACCAGCACCGCAGATTTTCCCGTCAAACTGATGTCCGTGAAGACATGCAGCATGGCTCCCTGCGGCAGCGTGACTTCCCGTGACGCCGCTTCTGCCAAAGGCTGATACATGCGGTGAAGAAACTGTGAAGTGACTTCGTAGGCGTTTCTCGTGCCGAGGAGACGCGGGTTCGGAGATTCGCCAAACAAATTTTCCGTCAGATAGGTCGCAGCTTCCCAGGTCGGCATGACGCCGGACGTGACGAGGGACTCGCACAGGTAGGCGATCCAGTTTCTCGTAATCGCCATTTTCTTCGCAGGCACAGTTTTCTTGGGCATGATCGGCAGTCCTTTCGATGCAGCGCGGAGGCCTTCACCGTCCCTCTGGATGGCGACACGACCCTGACGAATGATTGCAGTATAGCGGCCGGCCGACGGCAGTCAATGAAATGCATCAATCCGGCGAGTCGAGGGCAAACGGCGCAGCTAGAGCGGGCGAGGGAGGCCGGCGGTGATGCGGTCGGCGTACTGCTCGTGAATGCGTTTGATGTCGGCGAGCGAGGCCAGGAAGACGTCAAGCAGGTCAGGGTCGAAGTGCTCGGCCCGATGCTTGCCCATCAGATCGACGGCATGGTCGAACGCGAACGCCGGTTTGTAGACGCGAGCGGTCGTGAGGGCATCGAAGGCGTCGGCGATTGCGGCGATTCTTCCTTCGATCGGTATCGATTCTCCCTTCAATTTTCGCGGGTATCCGCTGCCGTCCCAGCGCTCGTGGTGCGTCAGGGCAATCGTTGCGGCCACGTTGAGAATTTCCGCATCCGATCCGGCCAAAATACGATAGCCGATCTCCGCGTGTTGGGCGATGACGTTGAATTCGTCCTGCGTGAATTTCCCCGGCTTGAGCAACACGTGATCCGGCGTGCCGATCTTGCCGATATCATGCATCGGACTGGCGGTTCGGATCAGATCGCAGCGTTCGCTCGACAATCCGTAGCGACGGGCCAGCAGTTCACAATAATGGCTCATGCGTTGAATGTGTTGTGCGGTGGCGCTGTCGCGGTACTCAGCGGCAATGGCCAGCCGTTGAATCGTTTCCTCCCGGGAGAGCCGTAATTCTTTTTCGCTCCGCTCGAGCCACTCCAAGGCCTGCTGCAAGGCCATTGTCCTGGTCCGGACGACATCCTCGAGATTGTCGCGTTGGAGGCGGCTCTCCATTTCGAGACGGCGCCGGCGCAGGGCATTCGCGACGTTGATAAGGACTTCATTTGCCTCGAAGGGCTTGATGATA
>DATIGH010000310.1:0-8057 GCA_035454845.1 Nitrospira sp. | reverse complement strand
CCGTGCATCAACGAGCAAGGACAAATTGACGGTGACCGTTTGACCATTTGAACTGTCAGAGCCGCATGCCGCAAGGACGGCGACCAGGATCAGACCCCACAACGACGGAAGAGCCGTGCTTTTCGGTGCGGTACGCATTGTGTTCCTTTAAAGTTTTCACCTTTGCCGTCTATACGGCAGTCTCATGGTCAAATATTCTGTTTAAGCCCTTTCAAGCGAGAGCATCTTGTTGAGTCGGCGCGCTTCCATCACCGGACACTGTCTTGCTCTTGCAGGCAGACACTGCTCTACCAATCAATCATCGAAGTGAGCCGACACCGTCAGATCTACATCCACCACCACCTCGCAGGTCACGGAGGAGGAATTGTCACAAGGGCCTCCATGCCAGTCATTGAAGGAGGAACCCGCGTCTGGTGTGGCAGTCAAGATCACGATCGTCCCGCGCTGGTAAGCAAACTGACATGCGAGACCACAATCAATACCGGCTGGATTACTGGTTACTGTGCCTGTGCCACTACCCTGCTTCCCCACCGTCAATGTGACGAGATCCGGTGGAACTACTATGGGGTCGAACTGGGCCACCACGGTCTGGGCCGTCGTCATCGTGACAGGGCAGGGCTGCGTCCCGGTACACGGCCCGGCGGTCCAGCCAACAAAGGTTGACCCTGGTGCCGCAGTCGCTGTTAAGGTGACCGTGCTTCCGGTCGCGAATGACGCCACGCACGTGGGTCCGCAATCAATCCCAGCCGGACTGCTCGTGACTGTTCCGACTCCAGTTCCGGTCTTTTGGAGGGTGAGAACCGATAGGCTGATCGGTGGATCGAACGTGGCGGTTACCGACCGATTCGCATCCATCGTGACCTGACAAGAACCCGTCCCACTACAGGCGCCGCCCCACCCCGCAAATGTGGATCCGCTCTGCGGAGTGGCTGTCAGCGTCACGACAGTGCCAGGCGCAAAGTTGGCGCTGCAGGTTGTCGCGCAGGCGGTAATCCCCGGCGGATCACTACTCACCGTTCCTGCGCCCGCGCCCGCTTTTGTGACGGTGAGCGTAAACAGAACCGACGCAGCGGTAAACGTGGCCGTCACCGTTTGATCGCCGACGATCGCCACCACACAAGGGCCCGTCCCCGTACAGCCCCCACCGCTCCAGCCGTCGAATGTGGAGCCATTCGTCGGCGTGGCCGTGAGGGTGACGGTCGTGCCGGTGGCAAACTCGGCAGCACACGTGCCAGGGCAGAAAATCCCGCTGGGATTACTCGTGACGGTGCCGGTACCGCTTCCCGCCAGACTCACCGTCAGCTGATCGGTGGACAGCGCAACATTGAAGCGCGCGGTGACCGTCGCATTGTTCGTGATGGTACAGGCTGCTGTGCCGGAGCAGGCGCCGCTCCAGCCCGCGAAGGTGGACCCCGGCGCCGCGGCGGCATTCAACGACACCGTCGTTCCCTCTTGAAATTGTTGAGCCTGGGTGGCGCAGGCCGGATCGCAATTAATGCCGCCTGGCGATGAGGTCACCGTGCCGCTGCCCTCTCCGTCTTTGTTCACGGTGACCGTAAAGAGCCGTACCAGCGTGATCTCGAGATCGATTGGCGCGCCCGCGGTCAGGTTGACGTTGGGCAATGTGCCCCCAAATATCTTGCGAGGTGGCGATGCCGCATTGAACGCCGACACGGTGATGGTTCGATTGGCGCCGACCGGGGCTTGGATGCTCACAGGAATCTGTTGCCCGCTTGTCGGATCGGAGACAGGAACGGTCGTCGTGGCGGGAACCGCGATGCCCGGACCGGTGATTTCTACTTGGATCGACGCAATGTCAGTGACGGCTTGCGCCCAGGCGGGGGTGGCACCCGGGAACCAGCGTTCGATCCATGCGAACACCCGGGAAGGGATCGATTGATGGAGCGCCTGCCGTGCATCAACGAGCAAGGACAAATTGACGGTGACCGTTTGACCATTTGAACTGTCAGAGCCGCATGCCGCAAGGACGGCGACCAGGATCAGACCCCACAACGACGGAAGAGCCGTTTTTTTGCGTTGATTCATTGCGCTCCCTGGACAACTGTCAGTTCGCCGTCTTCATGGCAGTGTGATCGTCAAGTTAATGGTTGCAGGGCCTCCAACCGCTGCACCCGACACGACCGCCGGCGGTGTCACCGGCGTGATGGGCAAGGGCCAATCAGGCAGCACGTATGCTGTGGATGGCGCATGCCCTCCCAATGTGCCGGCCTTGGCAACGACGGGAGCAGCCGTGAGTACTCCGCTGGGGGCCGCCCCCTCTCCGATGCCGGCCGCCGCCAAGGCCTCTCGCGGGGATTCTTTCTTTGGCGCATCCGGGAGGACCGTTCCCGAGATAGCCGATCCGACCGGAACGATATTCGTTTGAATCGAGGTGGGCATACTCGGTGGTGCGCCGGGTAAGGCGATGGAAAATTGGCCCGGCAGCACCAGGACCGTCGCCCCTCCTGAGGTGAAGGCCACCACTCCTGTACGTCCAATGTTCGCGACGCCGCTGGCTCCCTCCATTTCCATTCCCTCTTCGTCCGGCGGGCGTTTTCCGGCGGGGGGCTTTCCATTCACCCAGGTTACAAAGTAGGTCCCGCGAGCCGTTACCGCAGACGTGCCGGCATCGATTTGAAACGTCGAATTGTCTCCTTCGAACTGGCGGGCGACGAGTGCGCGAACCGAGCCACGAGTCAGGTGGGCCACGAAGGCGCGCTGGTCGCTGCCTGTCCGATACGACTGTTCGGTCACTTCGAGGCGGCTGTTATCTCCAAGCGTGAGGAGACTGTCGTCGGCATAGAGGATCTTGCATCGTGATCCTCCCTGACTGTCGAGGATGGATAGCGGCCCGATTTCATCGAACTGACGAAGCGGCACGGGAGGTGTCATCGTCGCCGGTTGCATGGTGACCGTCCCCTGGACGGCGAGGACGATCCCCGCCGGCTCTGGGGCGTCGGCAAAGGCTGCAGCGCCCGATCCCATGAAAAGGGCAACTCCAGACACGAGGATGAAGCCGCGAATCTTCATGATGCCTCCTAGAATGACCCTCCGACCGTCAATGAAACGATGTGCCTCGTGTAATCGAACACTTCGACGTTCGAGGAATCCTTGGTATATGAGTATTGAAAGGCCAGCCACAGCCAGGAGTTGATGTCCCGGACGGCGGTACCTGTCAGCAAGTACACGTTATCTCTGCGCTCCACGAGTTGCGGAGAGAAGGAATTGGCATTACTGTAATTCTGTCTGTAATAATCGATGGCGAACTGGAGGGTCGTAGCGGCGAGAGGTTGATACGCGATGCCAGCCGAGAGTCGATGACCAATGTAGGCCCAATCGCCACTGGTCGGAACGCCAACCTGAGCCGTGTCTCCACCCCCGGTCTGATCCGTATCGAACGTATAGCCTGCACGCAGGTATCCACGGTCGTCGGGAAGCCGCCAGTATTGCATCGCTCCGAGCATGTAATTGTTCGCGTCGCGGGTCTGATTCACCGGCACCCCAAATTCATCGTCTCGAAACGTCTTAAAGTCCTTCCGTTGGTACCGGAAAAACGCCTGCGTGTAGGTGCGTTCGCTTTCCGGAATCGTCAACGTCGGCTGTATCGCGTTGGACAAGAGATAGGCATCGCCACCGACCGTGACGTAGTCCAAGGTGTACTGGAGCCGCAATTGTGCGGCCCCCAAGCGCCGCTGTACGTACAACGTTGGAGCAAGATCAAAGACGTTCCAGTCGTTGAGGCGGGCGTGCACGTTCGTGAATAATCCTCCTCCGGCACCGACCGTCCACAAATCCGTCTGGAGAAATCGATATTCCGCGTAGCCTGAAAGGGCAGTAACGAAATCGTCTTTGTGCGAGATGCCATTAGGCAGCGTCGAGCCGCCCGGCAGCAGCACGACATTGGAGTCGTACTGCAGACTCAGCCCATAATTGGCGCTCCACCGCTTCAACGGCGCCTGGGGGGCAGGCGCCGCGGCAGGTCGCGCGGGTTGCGGCGCAGCCGGGCCCGCTTCGATTGCCGAGCGGAACTCCGCCGACGCCTCTTCGAATTGACGTTGAGAGTGAAGGGTCACTCCACGCTGATAGCGAGGATCGCTCGCCAGTTCCGGATCCAGCTTTCCAGCCCGCAAGAACTTGTCAGAAGCCTGTTCGTAGGCTTGCTGGTCCGCGGCGGCAAGGCCGGCATAGTAATAAAGAAGAGGATCGTCTTTCAGGGTCCGCTCGGCCGCTGAGAGCTCGGTGGACGCTTCCCGCGAGCGGTTCTGATGGTACAGGGCCATGCCCAGGCCCATGCGCGCACGGGCATCATCCGGATGTCGTCTCAGCACTTCACGGAAACGCTCCTCCGCCTCTCTATATCGTTGTAATCGCAGCGAAGTGAGGCCGAGATAGTATCCGCTCTTCTGATCGCCAGGTTTCGCATTCAAGGCGTCCCTGAGGTAGCGCTCAGCCTCCGTATAGCGGCCCTGGTTGTAGAGGTACAGGCCCTTGGCCAGATCAAAATCATACTCCCGGTGCTCTTCAACGGCGTCCACAGCCTTGGGACTGCCGAGTCCGCCCAACAACAGTACGGCCAGACAGCACGACATACTCCAGGCAAAGCGGAGGCTGGTGATACGTTTCACGAAAACACTCTCAGGGTTGTCAATGGCGAGAGGGCTTACTCAAAAACCGGACCCGCTCCTACAAGAGAAAAGAAGGCGCGTTTACAAGCTCTTCAACTTTTCTAAGGCGGATCTATTGGACAACCTGTCCCTGGTTGCTCAACTTGAGGACATCCTGTCCCAAAAACCAGGGTATTGAGAGCTCGAAACTAGTTAGAGGGCTAGGCCTTCCGGCCCGTTGACAAGCTTTTCAGCCGCACGGTACAAAACTTACTGTCTCGTAACATGGCCTAAAACTTGTTTTTAACAACTCAAGGAGGACCTGATGAGCGATGTAGCGGCGGAAATCAAGGTGGGCGATACAGCCCCGGACTTCAATCTCAAGGACCAGGACCAGAAGGACGTCAAGCTCAGCGACTATCGAGGCAAGAAGAACGTGGTGCTCTGCTTCTACCCGCTGGACTGGAGTCCTGTCTGTCAGGGAGAAAATAAGTGTCTGACTGACGACTTCCCGAAGTTCCAAAATGCCAATGCTGAACTCTTCGGCGTCAGCTGCGACAGCTTCTTCTCACACAAGGCATGGGCGGATTCTTTGGATCTCAAGCACCGGTTGCTTTCCGACGTCCACAGGACGACGGCTAAGGCATACGGTCTGTACTTTGAGCCGCTGAACTGTTCGAAGCGGGCGACCGTGATCGTCGACAAAAACGGCAAGGTGGCCTACGTCAAGGTGCAGGAAATCAAGGTGGCGCGGGAAGACAAGGAGATCCTCGACGCCCTCGCAAAACTTAATTAAATACAGGGTTAGGGACTGAGGGCCGGACGGCGGCCTCTCAGTCCTCCCATGACTATGTCGGGAATCGTCGAAGACGTCAGCGACGCCAACTATAAGGAGTTTACGGAGAGTTCCGGCGCCGTCGTGGCCTACGGGCTCGCCACGTGTGAGCCCTGTAAGACCTATGACCCCATTCTGGAAGATACCGCCGCCCGGTTTCCCGGTGTCAAAATCGGTAAGGCAAAGATGCATGTCCCCGGCCGATGCCGTGAGATCAAGAAAGCGCACACCTTTGAAACCTACCCCACCACGCATTTCTTCGCGAATGGAAAGCTGCTACTGACGCGGGAAGGGGTCGTGGACAAGGCCGAACTTGCTGCCCTGATTTCGGATTACCTCCTCAAGTAACTATCGCTCCATCCCTTGAGGTTTCGTTTTCGAGCAGTGCTCATGGCGGATGAGCCAGCCAGAGCTTTCCTTATGCAGAATGCTCGTGCATATGCCTCGTTCCTGCCCTTGCAGCTCGCCGTTCTTGATCGCTTGAAAAACATAATCGTACGTGGCCCAGGCTGTTGGCCCCGAGATATGCGTGCTGAGGTTGGAGACCGCACCGAGAAAATGCACGCGAGTGCCCTGTTCCAAAGCAGATCCATATTCCGACAACCATTTCTCAATGGACTCGCGGGTTTCCGCCTCTCCATCCTGCACGCCACTGTAATCGGTCGTATACAATTTGAGCACAGCCTGTTTGTCTCTTGTTTCGGCAAAGGTCGCCGATGACTTAGCCTCCGCGAGCAGCACCCGTTCCACTGCCTCCTCGTCGCCACCGGCGCTTGCAGGCGATGTCCAACAGACGAGCCCGATCAAAAGACTGGAGTACAGGCGTGTCATGGAATCCTCCGCGAAACGAGCGCGGCTTAGCCGCAATAGTCGAATGAAAGATCGCGAGATTGGACGAGGTGCACTCGGGAAAGGCGTCCCGGCGTGATGTGGGAGACCAACGCGTGCCAAATCCGCTGCACCAGACCCTCACCGGTGGAAACTTCGGTGTCCGGCACCTGGTGCAAGCCCTGGCGGGTGAATGGCGAAATGACCATGTCCTGCACAAGGCGGTCGAGCAGACCGAGATCGGTCACCATCCCGGTCATCGGATCAATGGCCCCTTGGATGGTGATGAAGCAATCCCATTGCCGCCCCTGTTTCCCTTCCTGCACCGTGCTGAACGAATAGCGTTTGGTGACGCTCGCACTATCGAGCCCACCCGCCTTCGTCACATCTGCGTACAGATCTTCGTCTTCATAGAGGCGGATCGCATGTAGCTCACCGATATCGTGGTGCTCGACGAGCTTCATCCAAAGGACGCGGGCCAGATTCTCGGAGGTTGGAATCCGATCCTTGAAGTACGGCATGTCGAGATTCAGATTCTTGTGATCGAATTCTTCCAAGACGGCGAGGAGGACGCGCTTCAAATCAAACAGGTTGATGACCATGCCGGTCTTCGGATCGACATCTCCGGACACCGTGACTTCCAGCAGGTAATTATGGCCGTGGGCCGGCGGGTTATAACAGCGCCCGAAGACGGCCAGGTTCTTCGCCTCGTCCCATTCGGGCTTGTGATAGCGGTGGGCAGCCGCAAATTCGATCCGCTTGGTCAATAAAACAGGTGGCATCTTTCAACCAGAAATGTGAAATGCGGAAGTTGCCAAGTAGAAATTGAAATTCGCCTCATTCAACATTACTTTGCGCCCAAGTCGGCTAACCATTCCTCACGGAGACTGCCCGGAATGGGGACGCTCTCCCGGTAACCGTTGTGATCCACCGTCAATGAGACCGGCTGGCGGAGATCCGCGAATGCCTGTATCATTCTCTCGCTTGGGCGAAACCGCACAAAATGCACGGCACTGATTTTGGTTTCGTGGCTGTGACCGCCTTCGAATTCCCCGAATGCTGATTCTCCACCGGCCGTGATCGCCACGGTGCGGCCACGATCCAATCCCATGAACCGGTCAAGCCACTGCTGCATCGCCTCGGCCTCGGTGATCTCGATGAGGAGTGTGGCGCTCAGCTCCTGTTCGGTTGGCAATAGTGCATTGTACACATCCAGCTCGTCCTGCACTTTGGCCGGCTCTACAATCCGCTCGGCCCGGATCATTTCCTGGACTTGGAACCGCAAGGTTTCGTGGTTCTCGAACACCAAGGTGATCAGGGGGCCAACCGATACCCTCCGACGCTGCTTCAGCGCGATGATGCGGGAACGGAACGCTTCGCGGTGCTTTTCATACTCTCCAATGGACAGGATATCTTCCGGTGTCAGCGTCTTCACGAGGAGCCTCTCGCTCTGTTTTTCACATCACTACTCACTCATCACTGTCATCAACTCCCTTTGCCCCACACCTCGTGCCTGTCCTTGACTCATCACCCATCCCTCATCACCGTTCACTCTGTGAATCCCCTCGCCCCTGGCCTCTGGCCTCTCGCCCTCATTAAGCCCATATGCATCGCGAACGACTTGGATGGGATGGAGCGTTGTCCTTCCGCCGGCATGCGCCGATGCACCGGCTTGATCGAGCTGCAACCCGGCCAACGGACAATCCGACGCGATCAGATCGGCCGGCTGCTGCCGGATGGCGCGCACGGCTTTCTCGGCGATCTGCATGGACAGGCCAAAAAACTCCTTC
>DATIGH010000309.1:0-2767 GCA_035454845.1 Nitrospira sp. | reverse complement strand
CTGAACGCCAGCCCCTGCAGCGCATTCTTATGGAAGTACACCTCAGTGCCGCCCTCTTTGAGAATGAATCCGTACTGTTCTTTCGGAAACAGTTTGCAGATGACGCCCCGAAGCGGCGGGATCGGCGCGGTGCGTACTTCTGTATTGGCTCGCTTCTCCCGAAACTTGCGAAGCTCGATCGAGACAGCCTGGAAGGCCTCACGAATGGCCTCTTCAAAGGTCTTGTTCTCTTTGCGAGCGGTGAACGTGTGCCGCCCCGGCAGCGACACCACGATGAGCGCTTCAGCGACGTTCGATGATTTCTTGTGATGCGGATTTTTGGTCAATGTGACTCGTCCATGCGTGAGGTCCTCATACCCTCGTTGGAGATCGGCCATGCGCTCCTCGATCTCCTTTTTCCATCGGGGGGTCATACTGACATTGCGGCTCTCGATTGAGACCTTCATACGTCCTCCTTCGGCTGTTCTGCTGGTAAGAGTCAGCAAGGGACATGCCTCTTGCCTCGAGCTCCAACGGAAGGGCTGGAGGAGCCAAGAGCCCGCAGCTCGCTCGCCGCGGGGGCTTAGCCGTCGGTCATGGGTGACGCATTTTTCCTCAGTGCGTTTGCAACAGTGAAGCTGAATGCGACAGTCCTGCGAAGTCAGGCCGCAAAAGAGGTTGCCATATCGCTGGCGGTTGGAATATGGTTTGCGTCCTGAGCGGCCATGCCTATCCTCAAGAAACAATTACTCGAACGCTATCTTCAAAACAGATTTGGTCCGACGACCACACTGCTCTCTTACGGACCGATCGGCAAAGAAAGTTCGAAAGGCACCTACAAACAATATGGCTACGGATCGCCGATTAGGGTGACGTTTCAGGCCGGGAAACTCCGTCGTTCAGCGGTGCTGGAAACGATGAGCCCCGGGCCCTTCGGTCACGAACACATGGCGGATCGGGCGCAAGCCATCTTATGGGACTATGAGTCCTATGGCCGTCTGCCCCGTCATGTGAAAGCGCTCGATGTCGGGGCGTTCACATCGACCCAAGCACTCTTCTCAGTCGCGAGAGCCAGTGAATTTTTCGTGTTGACGGAATGGGTGGCGGGAGCCAGCTATCACGACGATCTGCATCGTCTGGTCGAGGGTGGCTCGTTGAGAGCGCTCGATCGACGTCGCACACGAGCGCTGGCCACCTATTTAGCCGCAATCCACAGCAAAAAGCGCCGCGATCCAGCTTTGTACCGCCGTCGTCTCCGAGAACTGATCGGCCATGGCGAATGCATCATGGGTCTCACGGACAGCTATCCGCTGCCCTTCGGCTTCATCACTCAGGAGCGTCTGCGTGCCATTGAAGATGGGTGCAATCAATGGCGATGGCGGCTCCGTCATCAGGCGCATAGGCTGTCTCAGGTGCACGGGGACTTTCATCCTTGGAACGTGCTCTTCCGAAAAGGCAACGATTTTTCGGTCTTGGATCGGTCGCGCGGTGAGTGGGGAGAGCCAGCTGACGATGTGACCTCGATGGCCATCAATTATGTGTTTCTATCGCTGTGCCGCTGGCGCCGTCTCCGAGGTCCATTCGAAGTGCTCTTTCGGCTGTTCTGGGACACATACCTCGAGCACAGCGGGGATGAGGAGGTGACGGCCGCAGCCGCGCCCTTCTTTGCGTTCCGAGCGTTGGTGATTGCCAGTCCGGTCTGGTATCCCAAGCTTCCCATGGACGTCCGCCGACGCCTGTTCCAATTTATGGAAAATGTGCTCGAGGCGTCGCGCTTCGATCCCGCGCGCGTGAATGCGTATTGCGGGTCCTAACCAAGCAATCGGCATCCGATGACCTCAATTCCAGCCTTTGGCATTTGGATGACTGGGCTGCCGGCCTCGGGGAAGAGCACGATCGTCAAGGCCTTGCGGCCTCAGCTCGAAGGTCTTGGACTGACCGTGGACGTGTTGGAATCTGACGAAGTGAGGCGGCTGCTGACTCCCCAGGCAACCTACTCATCTGAAGAACGCGATCTCTTCTACCGAGCCCTCGCCTTTACCGGGCAACGTCTTGCCGCCCACGGTGTGACGGTCGTGTTCGATGCGACCGCGAGCCGACAAGCCTATCGTGATTTTGCCCGCGCGATGATCCCTCGCTTCATCGAGGTAGCCGTGGAATGCCCCATCGAGATCTGCATGAAGCGGGATCGAAAAGGCACCTATGACAAAGGGTTGCGCGGCGTATCGTCGACCGTGCCGGGTCTGCAAACCCCCTATGAGTCGCCAACGAATCCAGAGTTGCGAATCGACACCACCAAGGTGTCAGCCCACGAGGCCGCGCAGCAGATTTGTGACCTGATTCGAGAACGGCTTGCAGCCGCTTAGGCAGAATGAACGAGATGCTGTTGAAACCATTTCAAGGCCTGCTCTGCGACTTGTTCAAGTGTTCCGGGTTCTTCAAACAAATGGGTCGCGCCGGTGATGATCGTCAGTTGTTTGGAGCAGCGGAGCAGACGGTAGGCATGTCGGTTCATCTCGATGACCGGCTGATCTTCACCGCCGACCAGCAGCAAGGTCGGCGCGGTCACCTGAGGCAGGAAGCGTTCGGCAAGGTCGGGCCGTCCGCCGCGTGACACGATGGCACCGATCCTAAAGGAGGCTCGCGCCGCGGCCTGCAGAGCAGCTCCCGCCCCTGTGCTGGCGCCGAAGTAGCCCAGCGGGAGATGTTTCGTCCCTGCGTTCTCGCGCAGCCAGGTACTCGCCATGAGCACGCGTTCGGCGAGCAAATCAATGTCGAACACGTTGCG
>DATIGH010000308.1:0-4252 GCA_035454845.1 Nitrospira sp. | reverse complement strand
AAAAGCGTCTTGCTAAAGCACATGATTGGTCTCCTGCAGCCGGACCGCGGCCAAGTGTGGGTCGGGGGGGTCGAGATTAGCCGACTGCGCGGCAGGGCCCTTAATGAGGTGCGCAAGCGGTTTGCCATGTTGTTCCAAGGGGCGGCCCTGTTTGATTCGTTGACGGTATTTGAAAACGTGGCATTTCCGTTGCGAGAGAAGCTGCGCATGAAGGGCGCCGACGTTTCCAGACGGGTGGATGAAAAGCTCGAACAAGTCGGGTTGGCCGGCATGGGTCACAAGTTTCCGGCCGAATTGAGCGGCGGCATGAAAAAGCGGGCGGGCCTTGCGCGTGCGCTGGTGATGGAACCCGAAATTATTCTGTTCGACGAACCGACGACCGGCTTGGACCCCTTGATGGCGAAATCGATTCACGATCTGATCGTGGCTATGCAACAACGGTTTAAATTTACGGCCGTCATGGTGAGCCATGAGATTCCTGAAATCTTTGCCATCAGCGACTGGGTAGCGATGCTGCGGAAAGGCAGGATCGCCTTGATGGCGCCGACCGCCGAGTTCATCAAGACGACGGACCCGGAAATCCACGAGTTCATTTCCGTCAGCGGCCCGGTCAGGCTACATCAAACGACCGGCTGACACGACGAAGGAGCGGACCAATGGGAAATACCAAACTGGAGTTCATCGTAGGCGTGTTCGTGCTCGTCGGTATTGTCTGTCTTGGTTATCTATCCATCAAACTCGGAAAACTCGAGCTCATCGGTGGAAATGTCTATGAAGTCGTCGCGCAGTTCAACACCGCTTCCGGTTTGAAGTCTGGATCGGCGGTGGAAATTGCCGGCGTAGAGGTCGGACGCGTTCGGGCGATTACCCTTAACGAGGATCGAGCCGCTGTGACGTTGGCTGTGGACAACAGAGTGAAGCTCTACACCGACACGATTGCCTCCATCAAGACGCGCGGCATTATCGGGGAGAAGTTTCTGGCCCTGTCACCGGGAGGAGGCGGCGATCCGTTGAAACCCGGTGATACCATTCGCGACACGGAGTCCGGTCTCGATCTGGAGGAGTTGGTCAGCCAATACGTCCATGGTAATGTCAAATGACCGGGCGGATTGTCGCAAGCGGATGCGTGTAGGTGAAACAGGGAGATCACTATGAAGCTGGGTGCGTGGGTTCAGTGGAAGGGCGGATGTGCGTGGATGACGGGCCTCGTCATAGTGGCCGCCATCGTGATGATAGGATTGGCGGCAGATCTTACGTACGCGGGAGAACCGACGGAGGCCATCAGAGGGACCATCGATGAAGTCCTGAGAATTTTGGGGGACAAGCAGCTGAAAGAGCCGTCCAAAGCCAACGAGCGCCGGCAGCTTTTGGAAACAGTGGTGGGAGAGCGGTTCGACTACCAAGAGATGTCTCGGCGTTCCCTCGGAGCGCCCTGGAACAATTTGTCGGACAAGGAGAAGGACGAGTTTGTTTCGTTGTTTCAAACGCTGCTGGTCAATACCTACGCCGACAAGGTCGAATCCTACTCTGGAGAGGGCGTGCAGTACGTCAACGAGCGGAGGGAAAAGGAATATGCCGAGGTCCGGACGAAGGTGCTGACCGGAAAGACGGAGATCCCCCTCGATTATCGGCTTCTCAATAAAGGGTCGGCCTGGCGAGTTTATGATGTCGTTGTGGATGGCGTCAGTCTCGTGAGCAATTATCGCGGGCAGTTCAGCAAGATCTTGCGCACGAGCAGTTATGCCGACCTGGTCGATCAACTACGCAAAAAATCCGATAAGATCAAAAGCCCCTAGTCTCGTCGAACTGACCGCTCATGACGACCCTGCGCGGCATCGCCGTCTTTCTTGTATGCCTGCTCGCAGGGACGGCCTCGGTGTCTGTGAGTCTTGTGCGGGCCGATACGCAGGTGTTTCCCATTCCGTCCGCCTCGACGTCGAAAAACGACGGCAGCGATGCCGGACTGATCGTGCCGATCCTCATCACGGACCCGGATGGGGAGTTGAAGTACCTTCTAGCGCCGATGCTCATCAAGAATTCGATCGTGGGCACCCGCGGCACGTTCAATCTCTTCCGCTACGACCCCGGCGGCCGTCAGATGCAATTTATCGCGTCCCTCACTGAAAAGATCGAACGGAAACTGCTCTTCAACTATATCGATCCCGCCTTCTCAAACGGCCGCTACTTTCTGACGTTCGGCGGCACGTTCTTCAAAAACGCGACGTCGCGGTTTTTTGGCCTGGGCCAGACAACCGTGGAGGCCGGTGAGACGAACTATACCGCCCGCGAGGCGCGGGCGAACTGGCGCTTTGGAGTGTACGCCAACGAGGTGACCCAGATTGCGGTGGGACAGCGCGTGCGTCAGGTCAGTCTTCAAAGAGGCGCGACCGACCTCCCCTTCACGGGCGATGTCTATCCGACGGTGAACGGGGTCCAGGGCGAAACCATTATCGTCGGACACCGCGCCACGTTCTATTACGACACGAGAAACAATCTCATTTCTCCGACGGACGGCATGGCGGTGACGGCCTATGCCGAACTCAATCAAAATATCCGAAACCATGATTTCCCGCTCTATTCTCGCTACGAGCTCGAGATCAAGAAACTATTCCCGAGTGAATCCAAGCGGGCCATTCTCATTGTACGGGCGGACCTGCAGGCCACGCTCGGTGACCAAGTGCCGTTTTTTGAGCAGAGTTCTCTCGGTGGCCAAAACAATCTCAGGGGTTACGGCGTCGATCGGTTCATCGACAAGAACTTGATTGCCGCAAGTATCGAAGAGCGCATTCATATTGCCAGGGCCAAGATTGCCGGTGTCGCGGCGGATTTTGAGTTGGCAACGTTTTTGGACACCGGCCAAGTCTTTAATACCTTCAAAGACGTCAGTTTCAAAGACTACAGAATGACGCCGGGCATCGGCTTCCGCGGCATCGTTCGGCCGAATGTCGTCGGCCGAATTGATTATGGATACAGCAAAGAAGGAGGGGCGATCTTCGCCGGCCTGGACTTCCCGTACTGACATGGCGCCGTACGATGATTGGCGATGGTCAGGAGTGGTCTGGACGCTGGGGGCGGGACTGACCGCCGTCGTCTGCCTCCATCCTATCCAAGCGCAGGCCGAAGGGTTTGGCCCCTTCCCTGTGCGCAATTTCAATCCATTGCAACAGCTGGTGCTCAACATGCCGGCGGACCGTGCCGCCGTGATCGCACCTGGTACGCTCGACGTGCGCCTCGAACTGGCCGAAACCTCTGCCATTTATAACGAGACACCGATGGGCGCCAGCGCCCAAGTCAAATTCGAAACGTTGCGCAATGGGCTCTTCCTCCGCTATGGGGTTACTTCGAGGCTTGAGGTGGGCCTGGAAGTCCCTCTTCTCTATCGCTATACGGGGTTCATGGAAGGCGCGATCGAAGCGGTGGAGCGAGCCACGACAGGCCTTTCACCGGCGCGCAGCGCACTCAGTAATGTCAGTTATGCGTACAACATTACCCGCAACGGACAGCAGATCGTCAACGGAACAAATGGCGCCCTTGGCCTCGGTGACAGCATGGTGCAGGCCAAGTACCAATTATTCAAGGAAACCTCCACCATGCCCGCTCTATCGCTTCGGACCGCGATCAAACTACCCACGGGGAACGAACACGAGTTCTTTGGCAGCGGCAGCCCGGATTTCGGATTGGGTATGGCGGTAGAGAAGGCGCTTGGAAGCCGCTGGGTGCTCCATGGGAATCTGAACGGCGTGTTTCCCACCGGGCGGGTCGCCGGCTTGCCCCTGCATCCGACGATCATGGGAATGGCTGCAGCCGAATACCTGTGGTCGGATACCCTGTCCCTAACCCTGCAGTTCGACTATTACACGACCCCGTTCCGTCACGTCGGCCTCGAGGTCTTCGACAAAGGTGTCACGGAGGTAGTCGGGGGCTTCAGCTACCGCTTCGCGGAGCAGTGGCTGTGGCAAATGTACGCAATCGAGAACGTCGACTTCATCACCGGGGGGGCGGCGGATTTTACCGTGGGAGTCCTGTTTACCTATCGATTCCAGGGCTTACCCCATCCTGGGCACCCATAAACCGCCTATCTGCTTGACAGCTTTGGGGGGTTGTGTGAGACTGTTCGAGCCAGCAGACCGCATAACCCTTCGCCAAACCTATCTGGACTCAGCCCGGTTACTGGGCGCATGATTCTCGCAAAGGAGTCTCGTCATGTCGATATTGAAGACCATCCACAGCCCGGCCGATCTCAAGCGGCTCA
>DATIGH010000307.1:0-5495 GCA_035454845.1 Nitrospira sp. | reverse complement strand
CTGGATTGCGGTTATGCGAGGCTGCGACAACTTTTGCAGCTTTTGCGTGGTCCCCTATACGCGCGGCAGAGAACGCTCGCGAGATCCGCAGAGCATCCTCGAGGAGGCCAGGCGGATCGCCGGCAACGGGTTTAAGCAGATTACGCTATTGGGCCAGAACGTGAATTCCTACCGGTCGGGCGAGTGGGACTTCGGCCGTCTCCTCACAGCGGTCGCGGACATTCCCGGGATCGAGCGTGTGAGATTTACTTCCCCCCACCCGAAGGACTTTCCTCCGTCGTTGTTGGAGGCAGTCGTTTCCCATCCGAAGATATGTAAGCACATCCATCTACCCGCACAGTCCGGCAACGATCGTATGCTCAGCCTGATGAATCGCACCTATACGAAGCGCGAATACGTGGCACTCGTAGAGAAAATCCGGTCCATGAATCGTCGCATGGTGTTGACGACAGATATTATTGCAGGATTTTGCTCAGAGACCGAGGCGGAGTTCTCAGACACCTATCGTTTGCTGGAGGAGGTTCGGTACCATTCCGCCTTTATATTTCTCTACTCGGAACGCATGAATACGATCGCGGCGAGAAAATTCACCGACGACGTCCCTCTCGAAGTCAAATCTCAGCGAGTGACGGCATTGGTGGAACTGCAGCGGCGCATCTCGGCTGAATGCAACCGCGAATATCTTGGTGAGACGCTTCCGGTCTTGGTCGAAGGTGACGCCAAGAAATCGCATCTGCAAGCCATGGGAAAAAATGACGGGAACATCACGGTGATTTGGAATAAGACGGACCTTGCCTGCACCCCTGGCCAAGTGGTTGCGTGCTCCATTTACGATGCATCAGCGTCCACCCTGTATGCCAAGGCGTCGGGCATCTCAGCGTCATCACCGTCAAAAAGCGAACACTCCTGCACGACTTTCGTTCAGCCGTAGGCACGTTCCTCAGCCTCTTATCGGTATTCCCCCGAAAGTGCATCCGCAACTCCCCCGGTCTCTGGGCACCACTCGAAAAGGAGCAAGCCAGTTGTTTGAGTTAAGAAACAACCATGAAATTCAGTAGTTAGAAGCGGCGTGCACATTGAATATTCCACGTCAGTACCTCACTCTTTCACCCCACGCGGGCCATCTCTTCTCTCAGTCTTAACCTTCTCTAGAGCCAAGAACGTAGGGCATAGTCTTTGCTTTGAAAATGAACGGCTTCGAACCTCTATCACCGGCTGAACGGAGCGACCACATGAACTCCTCTCAACATTCGCCCGACAGGGAAAATGATTCGAAGACCAGCCTTGAGACCATCATTGCCGTAGGGCTTTTCGGCTGGCTGGCGCTAAGCATGACCCTGATGGGCCTCGGTATTTGGTAATCGTGCCTTTTGGGTCCGACACCCAACCCGCTTTGCGGCTCCATCGTTCCTCTCGTCCTAAGGAGAACAGCCATGTCGACTTTTCCGTACGCCACTAAGCTGATCAATACCACACTTTGCGGTTTCATCTGCTTGGTGTTCATCGTCACAGGGTGCAGCTCGACGTCAAGGATTGCGCAAAGCGCAAAGGGTAGTGTGTCTCTCGAAGAGATCATGGATTGGTCATTCGAGGCCAGCCATCCGGCCATCATCGACCAGACCACGATTCTGAAAATCGTAAAAGGAGTCTACGCCGCTGACACGAGAATGTCCGCCGCTGGCAGCAAGCCGATGAGAGTGTTCAACGATGAGGATGCGGAATTCCTGGCTCCCCTGCTCGCACAAGGTTTATCGAAAGCGAAACCCGAACAGCTAGTCGTGTTTCGTGTGTCCTCATCGGCAGGGTCAGGCTCTGAACCCACGGCGGGCAGCATATATGTTCATCAGGGCGCTCTTCATTTCACCGTTTCCAAGGGCGCAGCTGCCACGACGTTCCTCCCGGAGTCGGCAGCCCGCACTGAGCAGGCGCCACCCTATGCCGCCGGCGGGAAAGCTGGCGTCATGGCGCATGTGATCGATTACCATGCTATGGCTCAAGCACCGATGCCGGCAGCGCTTCCGGTCATGAAGACCGCCAAAACTCAGACAACCGGCTCACTTACCCCGGTCACTGCGATAGAGAGCGAAGGTCCGCCGGAAATGCAAGTGCAACTCAGTCGGGCCAAGGACATGCTGACGAAGAAAGATACGGAAATCAGGATGCTCCGGAAGGAGTCTGACTGGATGAAGAGGGAGCTACGGGAACGCGACGAAGAAATCAAAGCGCTCAAGGCGACCGTCAAGGCTCCGCCCAAAAAGAAAAAAGCGGAAGCCCATCGGAGCCGGTAGCGGATCAACCCACATCGAGTAATTCGGGCTGCAGCAAGACCACCTCGCGGGAAAGAGGCTGACGAAAATTCATCCGGCAATAGCAGGCGTACGTCACGTAGGTGTCTTGCAGACAGTACTGCGCGAGCTCCACGCCTTTCCCCTGCCCCCACATCGCCGCCACCTGGTCCCCGCTGCCTGATTTGGTTTCGACGTTCAATGCGCGAGCCAACACATCGAGCTTGATCCACCCGCGCGTATCCCAATTGCTCCAAACAGCCATGGTGTCATACACCGGTTCAGTTCTGAACTTGGCCAGATTGATGTCCAAGCTGGGCTTGACCTGATGGATGATCGATCGCTTTCTGATGAAGGGCAGATCGAAACCCAGTCCATTGTGGGTGACAAACAACGATGGTCTATCCTGCGCCAGGCGGCTCCAAAATTGACGCAGGAGCTCTCGTTCATTGCCGCCATACCAGGCCACGGCTCCTCGGGGCTCCAACTGATCGGAAAACTCTAGAAGGCCGATACACACGATCGAACTGTAGGTTCCGTCGAACGCCGATTTGGCGTACTGCTCCTCCTCAGCCTGACGCTCGGCTTCTGCTTCACCGGCCGCAAACAGATCGAATTCAGGCGGCTCCTGAGCAGGCTGCCGGCATTTCCCTGCCAAGCGGGTCCAATGCTCCCGCGTACACTGGATGGTTTCAATGTCGAGAACGACTTTCATACGGCCCCCGCCGCGTCGCGCTGCAACGCTTCAATGATCGGTCGATCGGCCGAGGGAAACTGGTACTGTTTCATCTCGGATGGGTACACCCAACGGATTTCCGCGCAATCCAGCGGCATCGCCCGGCCCTCCCCGATGGTGCAACGAAAGAAGTGCAACTCGACGGTTTTCTCAGGATACTCATGCCGAATGATTTGAAACGGAATGGGAACGTCGATTCGGATACTCAGTTCTTCATACAACTCTCGCCGCAGGCATTCTTCCAGCGTTTCTCCCTGCTCCCGCTTTCCTCCCGGGAACTCCCACAGGCCCGCCAGATGCACGCCTGTCCGGCGCTTGGCAATCAGATAACGGCCGTCATGGCAGATCAAGCCGGCGGCTACCTCGATGACTTTCGCCATCCCGATTTTCCTCGAGTGGTGAAGGGAAAGCTCTTGCAAATCGGGGTCATCGGACATCCATGACATAAGGGGGTTCTTGCCGTGCAACAGGTAGCGCCGAAGTCCATCAGGGCTTGGTTGAAGTCGTAACCTCTGCCGCGAGGAATTAGCGCTTCCGCCAATCTCCACAACTTCACCCTGTGTTTCTTTGGATCGCCCTTGGCGATAAACACGCGGTATAGCACGCGAACGACGTTGGTATCGAGAATCGGAGCATCCTCGTTGAAAGCGAAGGACCGGATCGCGCCGGCGGTATACCGTCCTATGCCCTTGAACGCCAACAACTGGTCGTGGTCGTTGGGTAGCTTGCCCCCGTACCGCTCGACCGTTTCACACGCGATACTATGGAGCCGTTCGGGCCGGATGTTGTATCCCAACGGATACCAGAGTTTCTTCACTTCTTTCACTGGCGCCGTTGCCAACGTTTCCAAGCTGGGATAGCGATCAAGGAATTGGTGATATTTGGGAATGACACGATCAACCTGTGTCTGTTGCAGCATCACTTCGGACACGAGTATATGGTAAGGATCGGACGTTTTCCGCCAGGGCAGATCACGGCCATAGCTTGCGTACCACTTCAACAGCCGTTGCTGAAAGCGGCGTTTCACCGGTCCGGCGGGCCAGGGCGTCCGGCGCGGAGGTCTGGATATACTGGTCGCTGAAATGCTAGGGGGAGCCATGAATCTTCGCGCTTGCGGCGGCATTGTAGGATTCCAAGAAGACAAAAGCAAACGTCTTTGGTGCTCTGGCGATACGGCCACAGCGCGTGGTAACGTGAAGTGTCTCTCACACCGAGGTGGTCCGATGAGCACTCACCCTTCGACTCGCGCTGCCTCGCTCCGATACAAATTGTTCGTTGTCGGAATGGCAATGGCCGGAATGAACGTTGTCGGCTTTGCCGCTCAGGCCGCAGAACTTGAATTGCCTTGGGAATGCTCAAACTATAGTGATGGAGCGCAGGCGCGCTGTCTCACGGCCTTTATCGAGCGCCAACAGGAGCAGATTGCGGTATTAGAAGGCCGGTTGCAGGCGCAAAAGGAGCTTGTCGGACAGTTGAAAGCACAAGTCGACCGGCAGACGGCGGCCACGACACAGCTTCAACAGCAGCTATCCACGCCCCCGGCAGCAGTGGTTGCCCCGCCACACTATCTGTATCCCTATGCCTTGGCATATCCCCCTGTGGGCATCGGGCTATACTTGGGTCGCCCATGGATAGGTCCTGGCTTCTATGGTTACTATGGTCGTCCTTATTGGGGCCCCCGCTTCTTTTACAGGCCCTATGGACGGCGCTGGTGAACGTTGAACGCTCAGCAGATTACCAATCGGCTCCCAATCGGTTAACGATCACTTCCTGAACGACGGCGAATTTTCCCAAAGTCGATAGATAGATAGCCGTTTCCGCAATATCGAAGGGGCTGATTTTTTCGCTGCGCAAGATTTCCTCTGGCGTTGCATCGACCAATTCATCCGCCACACCTCCCGGGCAAATGGCAGATACCTTGATGTTAAAAGGCCGTCCTTCATCGGCCAAAGCCTTTGTCAGTGCCATGACTCCGTGTTTTGAGGCACTATAGACGCCCGTGCCCGACCACGCCTGCACGCCGGCGACGCTGGACATATTGATGATGACGCCTCCGCCGTGCGCTTTCATGTGCTTGAACGCCGCTCTGCAACAGAAAAATGTTCCCCGGAGATTCACATTCATGACTTCGTCGAAGGCCTTCGTCGTGGTCTCGGCGAGTCTCCTGCCGCCAAAGATGCCGGCATTATGCACGGCGATGTCCACCCGGCCATATTGCTGTACGGTCCTGTCATAGAGTATGTCGACTTGGTTTTCATGGCTGACATCCGTCTGAATCATGAAGGCTTCTCCGCCCCTCCGACATATCTCATTGACCGTCTGCTCGCAGAACGCTTTCCTTCTCCCGACTACGACGACTTTGGCCCCTTCTTCTCCGAAACGAAGGGCAATGGCCTTGCCGATGCCGCTACTGCTGCCAGTGACGATGGCCACTTTGCCAGCCAAACGCTGCATCTCAACCCCGCGCTCTGCGA
>DATIGH010000306.1:0-8566 GCA_035454845.1 Nitrospira sp. | reverse complement strand
GCGCAACCCGGCGATGGATGAGGCGACCCAGCCGGCGAGCACGAAGGAAAAGAAGGCGCCGGCGACGCTGAAGACCAAACCCCAGAAACTCATGTCATGTAGATTTACGGCATTTTTCCCGACCTGATGAGCTCCCAACGCGGTACCGACCAGGCCGAAGATAAGTGCCAGAGCCAGCGCCGAGAGCGCGCCCGCCCACACGGCACCCCAGTACACCGGCCAAGCCCTACTCGCCATGCCGCCAGGTGCAAAAATGACGTTGTGCTCCTCGACATACACATCCGGAGCGCTATTGGGCATAACTCCTCCTTGTTAAAGATCTTTCATCAAAGGGGATTTGCAAAGGCAGGGCCACTGACGGCATCGACCCGTCCGATTTATCCTGTAACTACGCGGTGCTAGCGACTAGGGGCTTTCCCTGAGCGCTGGCTCGAGGAGGCGTGGCGGAAACTCTGTGCTGAAGAAGACAACTCGTCTGCCAGATGTCCCAATTAGCCGTGTACCCTTCGGCATCTGGCGGCAAGAGAATCGGACGCGCGGATAAGACATGACAGGCCCGTTCGCTCTATAGTGCGGCCTGATGATTCGATGGTGCGCATCTCCAATACATGATCGAGGAGGCCCCAATCCAGACGCTCACATCATGTTCGAGTTGCTTTTTCCATGACCGAGACGTACCGTTATCCCCTTCACACTCAGATCAATCAAAAGGAGGAAGCCATGACACCGCTTCGGTTTTTTGTGCTGACATGTGGGTTGTTGTTTGTATGGGCCTTGCCCGCCTCGGCTGAACTGCTTGCCCTCTTGAACTATGAGAGCAAGCCGGACCAGCCGGTGCGGCGGGAAGGGATCGCCATTATGGACATCGATCCCCATTCAGCGGATTACGGCAGGATCCTGATGGAAATTCCGCTCCCGTCAGATTTGGTCGCACATCACATCTTTTTCAACCGCGACCGGACGAAGGCATACATCACCGCATTGGGCAAACCGATCCTGCATGTCTTTGATCTGACCCGCTTTCCATACAGGCTGCGGGAAATTTCCGTCCCGGATTGTCAGGTTCTGGAAGATCTGGTCGTGTCGGAGGACAACAAGCAGTGGTTTCTCACCTGCATGGGCTCAAGCAACGTGATCATCGGCGACGCCGTGAACGACAAGCCGATCAAGACGGTGAGTGGTTCCGACCCGAACGCGTCAATTCTGTATCCCCATGGCATCGCCATTCACAACGGCATCAACCGCGTGCTGGTCACGAGCACAGTGAAGCCCGACATGTCCGAGGCGGGAGATTCCATCACGATTATCGAGGCCAGCACGGGCAAAGTGCTCTCGACGCACCGAGTGTCCAACCAGCCTTCACCGGCCAAGGTCGCGCCTGTCGAGGTGATGTTCTCTCCGAAATCGAATCCGCCGGTCGTGCACATTACGAACATGCTGGAAGGCACGCTCTGGGCCGGCGTGTGGGATCCGAAGACCAAAGCCTTTTCCTTCTCACAGATCGACGACTACGGCCCGCGGCAGCAAGGCATGCCCTTGGAGATGATGTATAACGCCAAGGGCGACCGCCTGTTCGTGACGACGGCGAAGCCGGGCTTCGTCAATCTCTATGACAACAGCGATCCGCGGATGCCGAAATTTATCAAGACCATTCCTGCGGCGGAAGGCGCCCACCATAGCGTGCTCTCGCCGGACGAACGGTATCTGTTCGTGCAGAACAGTCTTCTCAACCTTGAAGGCTTGAGCGACGGTTCCATTACGGTGATCGATCTGAAGGACGACAAGGTGATCGGCAGCATCGATACGCTGAAGAAGGCGGGATTCAACCCTAACTGCATCATGCTCTTGCCGAATCATTTCCAAAAAGGCGGGCTGCGCGCGAGCGCGCGGTAGCGCAGAGGGAGGAAGAACGAACCGCTGGCCGCCGTACGGCGGCCAGCTCGGGCCGGCCGGTTACTGTCTCACGACGAGGTGGCCTCGTCGGTTCTGCTGATAACAAGCCTCGCTGCGGTCCTTACAGAACGGCCGCTCTTTGCCGTAAGACACGGTGATGATGCGGTCCCGTCTGATGCCGAGTTCGCTCAGGTAGTTGAGGATCACCTTGGCGCGCTTTTCTGCGAGCACGAAGTTGTATGTGGAGCTGCCGCGTTCGTCGCAATGCCCTTCCACCTTCAGCTGTACGGCCGGATGCATGCGCAGCCATTCGGCGTCGCGGCTCAGCGCCTGGCGCCCATCCTCACTGATCTGCCAACTATCGTAGCCGAAAAATACATCCCGGAGCCCGGCGGCTGTCGTCGCGGCCTGTTCCGCCCGCGCTTCGTCCAGTTGCCGCCTTGCTGTCGCCGGATCATTCTTGGCCATGGCAATTCCGGAATTCAGCCGCTCCGTGTCCGATGGATTGTCCACGGACAGGTTCGGGATCGGCTCCATCGGTGCGCGTGACGCGCTTGTCGTGCGTCCATCCGATTGAACCGAGCGCTTCGAGCATCCTGCGGTCACAAAAGCCATGCAGCCCACTACCAGCAGACAGATCATTCGACGAGTCATACACCCTCCTTAGGTGAACGTCACGAAACGCCGTTTCAATGCCCACGGGTCTTCGCTTCGCGCCGCCCGGAGTGTACCAACTTGAACGCATCTCGGCAATAGACCAAGCGTCATGACCTCAAGAAAAGTTCGTGTGTAAAGTTTTGGTGAAGTAAGTGGTGCCGGGGGGGGAAGGAGTAATCGCCAATTTTCTTCATTCGTACGACGAAAACATGCGGACGTCGTTTGTGTCTCTCATGCATTTCGCGTAGCCTGAGACATTACACAACTATGGGCACAGTGGAGTGATGTACATCTTATACGCCGCCGTCACCATCGTTCTGCTCTTTAGCGGCTGCGGATCAACTCCGCCCGAGACGAAAAGCGATAACCCAACGGCACGACGTCTCCTCGGAAAGACCCGCGCAGAGTTACTTCAATGCGCAGGAACACCACTGAGAGAAGTTCCCTACGGACCTGGCGTCATCCTTCGCTATTACAAGGAGGCGCCCATGTTGGAGGAGTCACGCTCATTTCTCAAAGGCAGTACTCCCGGTGAACACCACGGCTGCTGGGCCAGCCTCCTGATCGAGAACGAGGAAGTCACTGGGGTAGAATTCCGAACAGTACCTCAGGGGGCGGGGAATGAAGACGATGATTGCGAGGTAATCTTTACGGGTTGCCTGCAATGAGATCCGGCATCGGGAAAGTCATCTGCCTTTTGATTCTTTGCTGGGGAGGAGCGTTGTCGTCTGCTTATGGATTGGAAAAGTACGGCCGCCCGTTGCCTTCCATGGAAGGCGGTGAGGCCCGCGAGGCCGAAGAGACTTTATTCGGCGGGTACCTTCTCGCCGCTCCTTTTGTCTCGAATCCCACCTTTGCCGCTCGGCCGGACAATACCGGCCTCGTTGGGATGCGCTACATGGCCCATCTTGAGATGGACCTCTACAGGCAGTACCTCACGTTTTACACAGATCAGAATTTCTTTTCGGACCGGAAGAATGGGTGGATCGAGTTAAGTGAATGGGATATGACGTATGCCTTGACCGGCCTCATTGATCGCTGGGGCTGGCGCATACAGTATGAGCGCGATGCTCCCTTAGACCGGAGCGGCCTCAAGCAAGTTTATGCCGATGTACTCGCGACCGGTAATCTTCATGCCGCCGACGATTTTTCGTGGTGGCGGCACTATTTTCCGAATCAGAATCTGAACGCCTACGCGGGATTCGGCTGGTTGTTCCATAATAGCAACTACTTCGCCCGTCCCGACAATACTGGGCGGGCGCTCTTCCGGTATGTGGCTCATGTCGACGTAGATTTGTACAAGAACAAGGTCGTTCTCTACGGCGATACGAACTTCTTCACCGACCGTGAATTGAACAACAAACTCAAAGCTACTGAGCTCGATTGGATTGTCGGACTGGCCTTTCGGTTTAAAGATGATTACGAAGTAAGCGTGTACCGAGAACAGGATCGGTCATTAGACAAACCGGGGACGCTCATTCAGGAATATTGGGCTGTCCAATTGCGGTTCGCGTTCGATGTGCCCAAGCGATTGTTTCGAGAATTCATAAACGAAAAGCCGTAGGCATGCCTACTTGTTGTTTGCGGAGGGAGGAAGAACTTTGCTATAGTCCGCGCCGGAGAGACAGGCAATGGGATTGGAACCAAACTACATTATCGTGGACGGACAGACCTTCAGCAAGGCCAAACTCGCGCTCGACAACCACGTGTACAAGAACTGCCACATTGACGATTGTGACCTGTATTACAGTGGCGGGCAATACGAACTGCTCGACACGCACATCACGAATTCACGCTTGATCCTGAATCATCCCGCCAAGGGCATCTACAACGCGCTGCAGATCTTTCGGATGAAATCCCCCGGCTCGCGAATCATTTACGAGTAATACGCCTATCTCGTGAAGCGTGAAGCGTATCTCGTAAAACAAACGACGCCATCGGCTATCAGCTATCGGCCATCAGCTCATCTCCAAGGACGAGATACGAACGACGAGCGACGAGGGACCGTTCTTCACGCGCGCTTCGCGCTCGAGGAGAGAGCCCACACTTCGGCCGCTGCCCGCAGGCCGCTTTCCACTGCGCCGTTCATGTAGCCCTGCCACTTGATGGACGTGTGCTCGCCCGCGAACAGCACGCGCCCATGCGGACGGGCCAGCCAAGGCCGCCAGGCCGGATCGAACGAGGGATCGAAAAAGGCATAGCCACCTTGCGACCAGGGATCGTGCTCCCAGGTGACGTGATGGTGACGCAGCAGCTCCGCATCACCAGGCTTGAGCCAGTCGAGCGCGCGCACCAAACCTGCTACGCCGTCCTGAGCCAGAATTTTTTGGGTGTCTTCGCTCGCCTGGCCGCCCGCCATGAACGTCAGGATGCCGGCGGGGCCCCGCTGCTCCTCGTTGGCGTCCCAGATCGCGCCGGTCGGGCCGTCGGTCCCATAGGCGGGCGACCGGCCGTGTCGCTTCCAGAAACGCCGGCTGAATTGAAGGGAGCTCTTGGTGACGCGGCCGTATTTTAATCGCTCAAAGGCCTTCGCTTGTTCGGGCGGGAGGTCCGGCGTGATTTCGATGGCACGCAGCGCCGTCACCGGCACGGCGAGGATTACGTAGTCGGCCTTGATTTGGGTCCGATCGCCTCCAGCGTCCTCCACGGTCACACGCAAAGAGAAGTGCTCATCACGCACCGCGCGGGCCACGGTATTGAGATGTAAGGCTTCGCCCAGCTCATCAGCCATCGCATGAGGCAGACGATCGTTGCCGCCCTCGATGCGTCCCATGGCTTCCTGTCCCGGCGCTTCTGAGGCGAGCTGTTCGATGAGCACCAGCAGCGAAAGATCGTCCGGATCGGCGAGGAAGAAACCGCGCAAGCCCCACACCATGGCGCGCATGCGGGCATCGGCGTCGATCTCGTCAAGCCACTGGGCGACCGACTGCTGGGCGAGGCTCCTGACGACGGCACTTTCCCAGCGCTGCTCTGCCCGATGAAAGGCATCGAGCCATGGCTTCGCCTGATCTATGAGCGGCTTCCAGGCTCGCTCGCCCTTGATCGGGCGACCAAGAATCGTTCCCCCGTCCTTGTAGCGGACGAAAGAAAATCCCCGCCGGAGAATCGGACGCACGCTCAGACCGTACTCGCCCGCGAGGTGCCTGATGTCTTCCTGGCTACGGTCGATAAAGTCGCCTCCGGCTTCTGCATGCTGGCCATAGGCAAAGACGTCGCGAATCGTCAGGACACGTCCGCCCACGCGATCTTGCGCCTCGACGACCGTCACGCGCGCTCCGTCCTTTAACAGCCGGACGGCGGCCGACAGTCCGGCGAGGCCGGCGCCGACCACGATGACCGATGTGCCGGTAAGACGCATGGGATTCAGCCTACCCTCACACGCGGCCATCTGCCAGAGGCTGTTTCCCTAGGCGAGGCTAGAGGTTCGGGGCAAGGGGCGAGGGGTGGAAGCCACGGGCTGGGGGCAAGGAGTGTAATTATTTGACGATGGGGATGTTTTCGCTTTTCTTGACGATATCGATGGGCTGGAAGACGGGGTCGGACGCCCCTTTGGAGGACTCCGCTTCAATGCGTTGCAGGAAGGCCGGCGGACCGCTGACAGGCGCGTAACTGAGCGTTACCTCGACATCGAACGTTCTGGTGTCCTTCGGCGTAGGGAAGGTGAAGGTCTCGACGCGCAGTTCTTCCGGCTTCAAGACCGTGTCTTCGACGACCTTGACCGCTTCAAAGTCGAAGACAGTTTTCTGTCCCTTGGCATTCTGATACATCCTGCCGTAGACACGCTGCTCGGAATAGACCGTCTTGAGGTTTTTCCCTTTGATGTCCAGCTGCAGCACGACGCTTGCCCAGGCCGGATGGGTGGTCGGAAGATTGTGAGGCACGAGGCTCTGTACCTTGACCACTACCGTCGTCTTCTCGCCTTGGATCTTCGTTTCAATGTCGAGCTTGGCCGCCTCCTGTCGCAATTTCCCGATGCGCCCGGGGAACGTATGGTTGGCCACGGTGCGTTTCTTTTCCCCATTGGCCGATTCGCCGGTCTGCTCCGGCATATGGCAGGACTGGCATTCCTTGCCCGATTTGACGGCTTTGCTCTGATCCCAATTGCCGAGCAGATCGTTGGACTTGCCGAGATTGCCCGCCGATGGCACAGCCTGGTGGCAGTTCAGACACAGATCGGATTTTTGAAACAGCCCGAGCTCCATGGACTGATGGGCGAGGTTCTGCGCGAAATCCTTATACGGACCATACAGCATCTTGCTGCCCGCGGCTTCATACTTCGGCTCCGGCGGATGTTTTGAGCGGTCCACCTGCTTGATCAGGTGGCACTGCGAGCAGGCGACCCCGTCCATTTGAGGATCGCCCGACTTGGCCTGGTCGATGAAGAACTGGACCTGTTCCGGAAATTCGCGCACGTGCGGCGCATGGCAGCGAAAGCACAGCGCCTTGTCTTTGCCGAGCGGCGACGCCAAGAACGCATCGAGCGACGCACGGAAGGCGGGCGAGTGGATCGAGCGAGACAACGGCGACGTTTCCCACTCCTCGAACACCCGTTCATGACAGCGCTTGCATTTGTTGGAATTCGGGAAGGCCTTGTCCATCGTCATGGGGGCTTTGCCGTCCTGCTGCGCGAACAAACGGTCTCCAATGACGCTGGAAACAGACCACGCAAGAGCGGTCATCGCGCATACGACTAGCGCGAGCGTCCAGGCCGTCACCGGACCGCGACCTACAGGCTTCCGACAGCCGACTCTGTTCGCGTCGTCACTCATCACACATCACTCTTCACTGATCAGAGAGTTTTGGCCCGGTAGGTCAGCAACCGAGGCTGCGAGTACTCGTCCAGAATCTTTTTCGCTCTCTCCCGTTCCTTGTCGTCCTTAAGCGTCGCGAGGTATTTGTCCTTCAAGGCGGGCTCAGGCTTCGGAATCAAGGTGTAACTCAGCACCGCCTCGACCGAGGCGGCCGTAGCACCGGACGGAATGGCGAACGAGAACGGTACTTTACGCGTGTTCCCGCCCTTGATAAACGGATCCGGGATCGGCCCGCGAAGAATCTTGTCGTAGGGCAATCCGAAGTGCTTCGTCTCCTGAGCGAGTACTTTACCCTGCGCATCCTTGACTGCGACCGCCAAGTCGAATTGCTTCAGCACCGGATCGCCGTCAGGAAAACTGTGCGGGAGACTCCCGACCTTGACCAGCGCCGTGCCTTCCACCTTGTTCGATGACTTGCTACTCTCGATATCGATGCGCGGCATCCATTCAGCCTGCAGATTGCGGTTCTTGAGCAGGATGCCCGGGATGACAACGCCGCGGAAATAATGGCGCCCGATCGAGCGGGTCATCGCCCCGCGCTTGGAGGTCGAACTCCCGGTCGAGGGTTCCATGTGGCAATCCTGGCAAATTGTGCCTTGCAAAATTTCTCCCGGGAGATCCTTCTGCGTGACGTCTTTGACCTTATCGAAATGGCACGACGCGCAGTAATTGGCCCCGCGGAACAACGGGACCTGTGCGGCCGGATGCACAAGATTCTCCTCCGCGTCGGCATAGGGACCATGCATCGTTTTCCCCGGTTCGATCTTGAACGTCGGCGGCGGGCTCGTGGTGGCTTCGACAGACTTGATCAGATGGCATGAGGCGCAACCGATGCCCTCGATCTGCGGGTTGCCCGCCATGACCTGATCGGTAATTTTTTCGGCATATTGCGGGAACACCGTTGTGGAAGGCACGTGACAGGACAGGCACCGCCTGCGCTCGTCCGCGGTGGGATTGGTCTGAAGCCAGACGCCCAGCACGGTGCGAAAGACCGGAGACTCCAGTGACGTGCCGTGCAGCAGCGCGGCATCCACGCGGCCAAAGGTCTTGAGATCCGGCGTCTGTTCACGGGCGCCTTTCCATTCTTCATAGTGCCGGTCATGACACTGCTTGCATTCCTCCGAGCGAATGAACACCTGCTCGATCTCATCCACCCACTTTTCCGGCTTCTGGCCGTTCGGCGACTGCCCGTCGGCCCTCTGCGC
>DATIGH010000305.1:0-7348 GCA_035454845.1 Nitrospira sp. | reverse complement strand
CCTGGACCCACCTTGGGCGCTCTGAGGGTCGAAGTCAACTACTATAATCGGGCCTGCGAATCCCCAGCACCCCTTAATAGTGCTTGACTCCTCTGCGGAATGCGCTCAGTGTGATCCTATGACGTATTGAGCCACGCGCCGACTCTCCTATTCCCTCGCGCTCCTCTTCCACTTCCTGCGCGAGCGATTCCCCGGTCTTCGCCGCTTCCTACGCCAGAGTATCTTTCACGTCACCCGTATCGCCCTCTTGTATGAATGGGCGCGGCTTCCGATTCCGAGAAGAGACGCCTCGATACGCGAGTCGGTCGATGTGTGCCGCCCAAGGTCCGCCAACGAGAAAAGGAGAGATGCCATGATCACCATGACGCTGACGGCTGAACAAAAGATTCGGGAACTCATGCAAGAAGAGAAAGACACGATAGGTCTTCGAGTGTTTGTGAAAGGCGGCGGCTGCCATGGCTACCAATACGGCATGGCCTTCGAGTCTCAACTCGGAGAGGACGACACAGTCGTCGAAAAGGGCGAGGTCAAAGTCATTATGGATTCGCAAAGCGCTCCGCTGCTGGCCGGCTGCGAAGTCGATTTTCAAGACACCGTGCAAGGGTCCGGCTTTGCCATCAAGAACCCGCAAGCGAAAACCACGTGTGGGTGCGGCAGTTCATTCAGCGCATGACTCGGTGGTGCGCAGGAAGCTCAAGGAGGTTGGATCATGGAACCCGTATCAATCATCGGAACCAAAAATAGAAAAGGCCAGGTCATCACCGACCCCCGCGTCATGATGAACGACGCCCCTCGAACCGCGTCCTTCTTTACCGGCAGCGAAGTCATCAAAGAAGCCGTCAAGCGCGCCAACGTCGATATTATGGTGGCCTATCCCATTACGCCTCAGAGCGAAGCGGCCGCTCTCTGCGGCGAACTCTTTGCCGAGGGCTATATCGGCGACTACTTCCGCGGGGAGAGTGAATTTGCTGTGATGTCGCAATGCGCCGGCTCCGCGTTCGGCGGGGCCCGCGTCTTCACGACAACCGCCGGGCCTGGCACGATGCGCGCGATGGAAAACTTCCCGATGTGGGCCGGAGCACGCTTGCCGATCCAATGCATCGTCACCTGTCGAGGGATCAATTCGCCGCTCTCGATCCAGCCGGACACGATCGAGATCGCCTATCTGATGAACACCGGCATGCTGGTCTGGCACGCGGAGACCGCTCAGGACTTTTATGATTGGATTCTCAAAGGCTACATGGTCTCGGAAGAGCCGGATGTGCATCTGCCCTTGGCCCTCTGTTGCGATGGATTCTTCGTGACCCATACGAAAGATACTGTCGATCTGACTCCCGCCGACATGTGTCTGCCGCCGTATGATCCCTACCGGTCGCCGGTCCCTTGTATGGACATGGAATGTCCACCGGTGCGTATGATGCGCGATCCGTTCGTGATGAAGAGCAACTACATCAGCTACGCCACGCACGCGAGCTGGCAACAGGAAATCTGGGCGGCCGCGGAACGGTCCCGGAAGCACACGATCGCCTGGCTGGACGGATTGATCGACACTGAAAACGTCGATGCCGATGTGCTCATCGTCACGTCCGGAACCGCGGTCTCCCAGGGGCGTGAAGCCATCCGTCTCCTGGCCGATGAAGGGATCCGTGTGGGGCTGGTGAAGATTAAGACCCTCAGGCCCTGGCCGCAGGAAGAACTCCTGGAAGCCACCAAGCATGCCACACATATCATTGTGCCCGAGTTCAATGTCATCGGGTGGATGGCACGGGAGATCAAAGCGACGATCCCCCATCCCGAACGAGTCATCGCCGGCCCGCGCGTGTGCGGAGGCATGACCATGCCGCCGGAAATCATCGTGGAAGAAATCAAAAAGGCGATCGGCGTCCGATCCGCGGTCCTGGCCGGACGCGGCAGTTGAACCGCGGACGCGCGAGCCGACGAGACGAAGACCATTGTTCAGCGGCGCGCCTGCGCCGAGCCACAAGAGAGGAAGGTATCCGATGAGTCTCAATTATGTGAAGTTTTCACCGGGATTTGAAGCATTCATGCCGAAAGAATATCGCGACATGGTGGAGCATGGCCCATTCGGGAAGAAGACCACGGTGTCACAGATGGGGAGCTTCAAGGAAATCCTCGAGGAGCATCCGATGTGCGCCGGCTGCGCGATGACCCTGTTCATCCGGTTGGCCATCATTGCGTTCCCGAATCCCGAAGACACCATTACGGTCGGGACGGCAGGATGCGGCCGGCTGGCGATCTCGCAGGCAGCCATTCCCTTCGTCTACGGCAACTACGGCGATCAGAACGGCGTCGCCAGCGGCTTGTCGCGTGGATTGCGCATCCGGTTCGGCGATCAGCCCAAAGATGTCGTCGTGATGGCGGGCGACGGCGGCACGGCCGACATCGGATTCCAGCAGGTGCTGCATTCCTGGTTCCGGAAGGAACGCTTCACGACGATCATGTTGGATAACGAGGTCTACGGCAACACGGGCGGACAAGAAAGCGGCATGACGACCAGAGGGGCGGTGCTCAAGATGGCTCCGCTCGGCAAGAAGTTCGAGAAGATGGACATGGTGGCCATGGCCAAAATTGCCGGCTGCGCCTATATCGCCACCGTTGTGCCGAATAATCCGCGTCGAGTGGAGAGCTGCATTAAGAAGGCGGTGCTGATCGCCCGAGAGGTCGGTCCGACCTATATTCAGGCCTATACGTCCTGCAATATCGAGTATGCGATTCCGACTGACCAGGTGATGGCGGACGCCAAGACCGTCGAAGATGACCGGTATAAATTCGCGGAATATGTCAGCGATGAGGCCAAGGAATACCTTGCGGCGCGGTACGGGTACAAAGAGTTTGTCCAGAAACCGACAGTGGCGATCGGAACGACTTGAGCCCAACAAAGACCAGGTTCTCAGTCCCACTCCCGAATTCGCGCATCCTCATGTGTCCGTGACCCTGAGTACGCGAGGGGAGGCAACCGACCATGCAGACGCTCAATCTTCATCGACCCGACATGCCCGATCTTCAGTTCGTCCTGTTGGTGACAGCGCTCTGCACCTCACGGCTGACCACGCTCAACATACCGAACGCTCTCCGCACAACGATTTTTGACCGCTGTTGGGTGCTCATCCACGACAGCCCCCCGCCCCGTAGGCCGGAGGCGCGGGTGTTAGACTTGCGGCCATGGACGGAGATGACCGTCGAGGCGATGGCGGAGACCATCCGCGCGGGGCTGACAGAGGCAGGCATCCACACGCTGGCGTGGGATCATGCACCCAGCCAGCCGGCACACAGCAGCACGCCGGCAACGTACATGTTTATCGATCGCCTCTCGCACCTCTTTCCGCACCTGTCCGATGCCAAAGACGCAGCAAGCGGAGAGGTGGTGGAGGAAACGGGAGCTCGCCAGGCGGAGAAGGGACCCGACGTACTGCAACTCCTCGGTGAAATGGCCGCATTGATGGCGAAGTTGGCTCCGGCCCTGGAACGCAGCGCTGCAGACCTCAGGGCAGGAGGAAAAACTGGTAAGTTGGTCGATACGTTGCAGAAGGGCGCAGAACTCATGCACGGCAGTGAAAGCATGTTTCTGGCCTGGGCCCGTTACTATGCCGAGCCCAGTGACAAGACGGCACTCTAGTTCTCCATGTGTTTGAGCGCATTCGAGGAGTGAGTACGGCCTACCTTCGCCTCATCTATGTGACCCCTCTCATCCTCTCAGGGGCCATGTGTTATCATTCAATTCTGTGTGGCGCCAGACGAGCTGAGCGGCTGCGAACTTGCGGATAGTTGTCACATGCGATTGAAGGAGGTCGATCTCCAAGGAGGTGACGTATGGGTGAGGTTATCGATTACGACAAAGTGACGACGCTGCTCTTGCAGCATGGCGAATGGTATGAGGTCGATCCCGGGACCCTAACGCCGATTCCAGCGTCTGATTTCTTTGGCGGTCATCCTGGGTCCAATGCCTTGGCGTGGAAGAGCCGTGGCGCCAATCTCGCCTGCCCCTGCAATGCGCTCGTCCTCGTCCGTTATTCACCTTGAGAGAACTGGCTGCTTTTCTATAGTGCTCATATGCCTTCGCCGCTCATCATGTCCTTTACCGATTCCCTCAAGTATGTCCAACGAAGGGCGTTCTATGATCAGCATCGCCTCCTTGCCGTCTCGATGATAGCGATTGTGCTGATCCTTCCCTTTGTGGGACTGCTTGTCAGTGGCCTCTTCGGAGTACTTGCGGGCGCGCTGGTGTCCTTTGCCGCATATTACTTGGCGCCGTATGTGTCGCTGAAGCTCGGGGGCTGAAGATATTAAGGACTGACCAGGCTCATTCCTCTCAGGTGCTTGGCTCCCCTTCTTGCGAAACTCAAGGTCTTCCTTTTGCGGACTTGACGGTGGGAGTTCCTGGGACACGTGCACGGTTCTGAACCGGAGGAGTGTGCCCCATCCGATTAACTTCAATGACGGGATCAATATTCTCACCGCAGAGAAGGCATCGCCAACCGTCTACCAAGACGGAGCTCCACGGTTCATTCACCCGGGTGGCAACCATGAACCCTTCGCAGCGCGGACAAGGCATCGGCATCGGATCTATTTTCCTTTCCGGCAGATCTCCACGATCGCTTGGAGGGTCCCATCTCGCGGACTGATCATTTGGAGCATCCCCTTGTGCTCCGGATGTCTTTTGAAGAAGGTGGCAAAATTTTCGTCATACGGGTTCTCTACCGTGGTTGTGTCGCCACTGCTACGGTTATAAACCGTTTCATGGACGAGCGCAGAAACTGTCTGCGTACCATTGGCACGTATGGGGCTCGTTACCCTCCAAAATATTGGACGCTGATTCAATGTCTCCCTCACTCCGTCGACGGGGATGCTCGAACACAACATGGTTCCCTTCTTCACCTCAACATGGTCACCTTTATCGCTAAATTGAGCGAGAGCTGCTGTTGACACTCCAATGCCCATTGCTGACACAAGCAGATATAAAAATATGAGCATCCCACACCTCCGTTTCAGGCGCACAGAAAAAACCTAACGATTCTGACCGCCACCGTCTCTTCCAGATTGTCGCAGATAAACCCCGTGGCGCCATCTTCGATAATCTTCGGGATTGATCCGCGCCGATGCCGTTAACACCGGGGTCCCGCAAGCCAACGCCTCGATCAACACGATGCCGAACGGCTCCAGCCAGTCATACGGGCAGAGCACTGCCTCCGCGTTGCCGAGAAAATCATCTTTGTCTGTGCGATTTTCATCACTGCTTTACCTTCATTCCTGAGTGAGTGGCGGAGAGTGGAGAATCGGACGCGCGATGTAGGTGAGAGCGCGAGAGTTGGGAAGTCGGCGTGGCTCAGTACAGGGTTACAGTACAGGCCCGTGTTGGTAGTAGTCAAACATTCGAAACTGAATTCGCACGCTAACAGACTGATATAGTACAGGTATAATTATTTTCTCGGGGAATCACCTCCACCCAGAAGCTGCGGAAAGAGACGCAAATTGTGGGCATCATGAGGACAAAACGGCGGGGTATGACTAGGATCCGAGTGAAACCATCTCCACTGGAGTCTGAGTGAGGACGGAAGGTACCTCAAGTGGTCCAGCCCATACAGCGTCTACCTCTTCAAGCTCCACTTCCTTGCCAGAAGTCTTTGGGTAGTGAGAAGCAGGAACTAGCGCTGCCCAACGATGATTCTCCCCATCGAACACGATCTGTACAATCGTCGGCAGATTACTACTCTTACTGGGGCTCAACATCCAATACCACCCAGGTGCGTTTGGTTTCTGCTGGGTCCACGTCAGCATGACGGTCGTCCAATGAATTTTGCGAAAATATGAAACCTTCAGGACCTAAATGCCTGACTTTGACTAGTCTGCCTTACGACAGGTCGTTACGTCCACTCGTGTCAATGTAGGCGTTGTGGTGAGGTCGACGCTATTCCCTGGAAGGGGTAGGTAAGTTTATTTCAACCCCAGCAGTTATAGGGCCATTTATCCTTATTCGAACGGATTATATGCTAATCCGCTGCATCGTCACCTTCATCAGGAAACCTTGTAGCGAGTAGCCATAGTACCTCTCTCACGGCATCTTCTTCCTCTTCAGATAAATTCTTCAGTGCAAGCAGGCTTTTTGCAGCACGAATGAATTCGGATACGCCTTTTCGGATCTCTGCCATATAAGGTGATCCATCTATTTGCTATGGCATTTAAACTAATGATAGGGCCAAAGAAAGAAAATGGAGACTGGGAATATCCTCAGATTGGGACGAGGTTTTCCAGCGAGGCACAGATGTATTGCGACTCAAAGGACAAGGAAGTTTTAGTGGAAACTAAAGGGGCATGCGTGTGTGTGGAAAGCCGGGATCCTGCGGAATCACCAATTGCACGCGGCATTCGGACACTGTATCGCCACGGAGCTCTCCCAGTGCGCGGAACAGATGCTCCAGCGCCGTGGCTTGCGGACTCTTGGCGACAAACCACTCTGCACGGCAGTGAAAGCAGCGCTCGGGCGAATCGCCTTGGAGCCGCGCCACCGGGAATTCTGCGGATGCATGGCACTGCAAGCAGGTGATCTTGATCGCGGTGAGATCGCTCAAGCTGATATTCAACCTCATGTAACTCATCTTCCAGATCCTTTCATCAATCGACCACTTCGAGTCGTGATTCTTCGACAAGTACTAGCTGTATACACACCGTGATCGCCAGCTTCTTCTCAGTCGGTGAGTGGATAGGTTCGTGTTTCAGTGCGGGCTATATAGCACTGCCTGCCAGCGTGTGCAAACCACGACTTGCTACGTCTCGGCTCTTCTGACTTTCTTTCCAGCCGTTATAGATTGAGCGGCCAGTTCAGGAAAATATTTCCTCACTGTGTCAGCAGTCCTGACTCATCAGGCGTCTCAGCGATCTTGATGGCATCGATGCCTTCATTTTGCCCCGCAGGTTCAATTCCTCGATTGATCACTTTATTTTAAGCACAATTTAGCACATCCGCTTGGGATGAACCCCTCCGCTTGTGTGAACCCCTCCGTTGAGACAGTTTGGCGTTAGCGGGAACCGGGGGGATCCGTTTATGGGATAAGCACTAGCAGTCAGAACGGTGATGTGGTCTCGGAAGGGATCATTTATTTCCGAATTATCTTACCCACACTGAATAGTGCAGCTGGACAATCGAGAGACGGTCTATCTCGATAAGATGCACGCCTTTTGAAGCAGTCTGGCGAGTGTATGGAAGGACTAGGTCACAGGTTGCTCAACAAGCCTCTGCGCATCGGCAATCTTGGCGACTTCGTTCGCATAGTAACAGATCATCTGCAATTCATCCTGCGAGAACGGTGCATGCTCAGTCATCTGAACGCTG
>DATIGH010000304.1:0-3302 GCA_035454845.1 Nitrospira sp. | reverse complement strand
CTTGGATAGACGAACACCTCGACGCCGGCCATCGCTTCCTGTGCCACGAAGATCAATCCGATCACGATGAGTAGCAATCGTGAGTGACGCATGATGTCTCCTTCTCTCCCGCTCCCCCGCAATGTGTGATTGTTCATTTTGCCTGGTCCGTCGACGGCGGATCCGCATGCGACGCCGGAACCTCCCGCTCGGAGGTCGCCGAAGCGTTGTCGCCGGAAACCTCAGAATTTGGCACGTCGCCGATCAAAGGCAAATTCCCCAGGATCGCCAGTCTCGTCACCATCCCGACGATGTCATCAAGCTGCATGAAGCGAGCGGCAGCGATAGGATCTAGCTTCTTGCTATAGATCTGAAAATATTTTTGCCGCAGGTCCAGATCCGCCCGCTGATTCTCCCCCGACTGCTTGACGATCTTCAAGATGTCATCATTGGTCAATGTGGCATACTTGTCGATATACGTGCCCAGCAGGCGAAGCCGATTCGCTTCGAGCTGTGCCTTCTCCTTTTCATATCTGTGATACACGCCCCAGAACACCTCGCTCTGCTGCTCGTTGAGCTTCATATTCCGCTCGAAGACCGCCTTCCGTTCCGTCGACAGAATATAGTGAAGCTTCTCCATGTCAAGATTCGGACGAATGCGGACCACCTTCAGCGTGGGCTCTTCGGCCTTCAGCGCAGGACTCACGCCGAGACACAGCAGACACAGGCCGGTGACAGCAAGCGGCTTCATGACGTACCTCCTCCGCGCCCAGCGCGAGGCTCCTTCCAGCAACGCTCTCTCTGCACCCTCGTCAGTAGGCGAGAGGAATTCCCTGGGCCAACTCCATTCTGATCAAGGCCCGGATTTTGTTTTCTATCTGAATATAGCGGGCAACCTTCGAGTACGGGAGAGCCTTCTCGAGCTTTTCCGCATAGGTCCGTTTGAGCTTGGTTTCCTGCTCCTCCAGCGACAGCACGTCGTTGAGCAGTTTCTTCGCCGTGCCGTCAGGAAGGGGTCCCTTATTAAAGGCGTCCGCGTATTCTTTGATCGTGTGGCCGAGCTTCTGATTCACCTGCTCCAAGTCCTTTTGATACGCGTCATAGATCGGCCAAAACTTTTTTGCCTCCGCATCCGACAAATCCATGTTTCCCGCGACGAGGAGTTTCTTGTCCGCTTTCAGCTTCTGCTTCAAAATCTCCATGTTGGTGTCCGACATTTCTTGCGCGAGAGCGGGGGCGGCATAGACCATGAGTCCGGTCAGCACTACGAGGGCGATCTTTATCATGATGTCATCCTTTCTGCTTGGAGCGGATCCGCGAAAGTGGAGCCGAACAACATTCGGCGTGTCAACGCTATCATCATTCAATCGGAACAGACACTGTCAAAACTTACAGAGGCATAGGCAAGAACACTCAGCCTCCGACTTCTTCTACGGTTTCGCGGTCGCGGCCGCCGTCAACATGGCATGCAATTGTTTGGAATTCGGGTTCGGTTTCGCCTTGTTGGCAATGATGATGTCCGATGGACGCAGGTCCTTTCCATAATACGCGGCATTGAGCTCGTCCCTTGACCGGATCGATGCTCCGTCGAACGAGACCCCGGCGTATAACCCCTTCGCACGCGTGAACGTCACGAAATCAGCCGTCAGGTTTGTGTCGGCTCCTCCCCCCTTCGGCCCGATCGCAACGGACCCGTCTGCACCAAGCTTGATCTTGTTCGCCATCAGCGAATCCACCGCTTTGGGAGTCATGATCAACACGACCGCTTCTGATGACTGGGCTCCTGCCTGGAGGCCAAAACTGGCTGCCGAGGTTTCATAAAATACCGGCTCGCTCCACCCACCTTTTTCATCGCGCGCCAGCACGACGCCGTTGCCGCCTTCAACACCGAAGATGAAGGCCCCTTTCGTGAGTTTTGGCACGATGTACACGCCCTTTGCCTCTTGCAGGTGGCTGCCGAACCACTTCATGTCAGGATCGTTCATGAAGTTTTTGAGCGTGGTCTCGGCCTGATCAATGATCTTTTTGGCATCACCGGCATCATCCGCCAAGCCTCGGCCTGGCGCGCAGAGCAGCAGAGCGATCACTGCGGCGGTTATGGTTGCTGACCTTGTCATGGGTGCCCCTCCTTGGGTTAAAAAATTCACGGTGCTTGTACTTGAGGCGGATAACTCTCAAATGCCTTGGCGATGGCCTTGTTCCCAAGCTCGACGTTGTCCTTTGTGGACTCTTGCAATGTGCCCACGATCGTCGCCCGCCACACCAATTGCTTTTTAGCCGGTTCAATCAGATCCAGAATCAAGGTTCCTTCTTTATAATCAACCGTCGTCACACCGCCTCCATAGCCGGCGCCCCATCCATAGCCGCCATAAGGACCTCGCGCCACGCCGATACTCGTGCCGCCACTTTCAAGGCGTTGTTTATCCTGCACATTGACCCAATAGTGGACCCGCAGATCCTGAGGTTCATCCAGAGACACTTGACGAAGTCCTTTCCCAACCAGCTCCCGCGCGACGGCAGACTCGATGCGTTTCTGCATCAACGAATTGTCGTAGATGCCACCCTTGTTCATTTCGGCAGGCCCTGCAAAGGCAAAGGTCTTGAACGACGAGAAATCCGCCGTCGGATCGTGGTCGGTCTGTACCTTGAATGCGCTACAAGCCGACAGGCAAACGGCCAAGACCATCAACCAGGCTGTTCGTTCGACATGCATGAGCGTCCTCCACTTATTCGAGGCAATGTGGAATGAGGAATCATCACTTCGTGCTCTCGTGAGTGCCTGCACCGTCGATCAACCCGGCACGCCGAGAAGCACTGGAGGCGAAGTAAAAATAAGCCCCGACGACCAGAAAATTGATCGCCACTGCGATCGTATTCCACACGACCACCGGCCTCGATTCGACCAGGATCCCGTAATACACCCAGATGATCTGAAACGTACCCATGATGGCGGCCATCGTCGGGTTCATGCCCACACACGACCGCCGTTTGAGCATGGCGATGAGATCCGGCATCGCGGCAAAAGTCGTTCCGAAGCCCGCCACAAAACCGATGATTTCAGGCAGCGGCATGGACATCTCGATCCCCCATCGCGTGCGAGACCTTACTTGCACACTGCGATGCGTCGGCGAAATACGTGACGAGCACTCCATAGTGATCCGACCCCGGCGCGATTGCAGCCTCTTCTCCGAACAACTCCTGACGGAAACAGCCGACCGTCTCGCCCGATGGCGGTCTCATGAGAAATAGAAAATCCACCCGCCTCGCCTGACTGATTCCCTTTTGATAGCCCTCCAGAATTTTCTCCTGCTGGCTCTCCGGAA
>DATIGH010000303.1:0-8140 GCA_035454845.1 Nitrospira sp. | reverse complement strand
AGAACTCATCGCCCGCCAAATGCTTCGTCGCTACGGGGTCGTCTTTCGGGATCTCTTGGCTCGTGAAGTGCTGGTACAGTCTTGGCGTGACCTGCTCGTCGTGTATCGGCGGCTGGAATTAAAGGGAGAAGTCCGCGGCGGCCGCTTCGTCTCCGGTTTTGTCGGAGAGCAGTTCGCCTTGCCGGAAGCCGTCGAGGCGCTGCGCGCGATTAAAAAGAGTCACGGGTCGGCTGCTGGAGTGGAGATCAAGCTCTCCGCCTGCGATCCCTTGAATCTCAGCGGCGTCATCTTGCCCGGTCCCCGTGTGCCCGCCGTTCCGAGCAGTTTCATCGTGTTCCGGGACGGTCTTCCCGTGCGCGTGCTCACGGCCAAGGGACAGCGCACGGGGGAGGGAGAGATCATGTCTCTGGCCAGCGGCGCTTTCGCCGCGGGATAACTGCCTCCTTCATTCGTCCGAGGCTAATTTGCAGACAATGGCGGCTCCCTCATGTCCACCAGTTGGACGAGCGTCTCCTGTGGGCTACTCTTTTGTTGGACGACAAGTGAATACCGTGATTGGGCATGTGCGTAGAAGGAGGCGCGATGCTCGGGCGGAATCGCCATTAGCGTGCTGAGGGAATCGAGGTACTCTCCTTGTCCTTTCGCCATATCCTGCTTGATGTTTTCGAAATTGAACGCCATGAAAGCCTGGACTCGATGGTCCGTCTTAATGAGCCCGTCCTCCGTAAACCAGGTTTTGCCAGAGGTGGAGGAAAGGAAATTGCTGATCGTTTCTGTCACACTGCAAGCCGACAGCGAGAAAAGCAGGATTGCCGCACCAGCACAATGGGTGAGGATGTGCCTGGGTTGTGTCATGACTACCCTCCTCAGTGGTGAATGAACATAATGCCCGCTTCGGCATCACTCTAGTGGAGAAGGGGGATCGGATCAAGCCACATCCCGATGAGCAAGGGATATTCCGAGTTTCAACGGCGATAGATCGAAGCTTCATCCTCCGGACTCCTCTACGGCTCGTGAGCACAGATGAGTGAAAGGGAAATCCCAATGGCTTGGGTGATCTTGTTTTTCGCGGGGCTGTTCGAAACCGGTTGGGCGATCGGATTGAAATATACAGACGGCTTCACACGGTTTTGGCCGACCGTGTGGACGGTCTTCGCGATGGTTGTAAGCTTGTGGCTACTGGGGATTGCGATGAAGACGCTGCCGGTGGGGACTGCCTACAGCGTATGGGTGGGTGTCGGGGCGGTTGGCACCGTGGCGCTGGGAATTGCGCTTCTTGAAGAGCCTGCGAATGCCCCGCGATTGATCAGCGTTGGGCTGATCATTGCGGGCATCATCGGATTGAAATTAGCGACACCAATGTAACCGTCACGATTGGGCTGCAGTCCGCTTTGTTCGTACTGTACTACTCAGCTCGAGCTTTCATTTCCTTGGATTTGCCCTTCACGCGTTCGCCGGCGCCTTTCACGTTCCCTTTCGCGCGTTCCAGTTCAGCCTTGGTCTTGTTGCCCTTCATTTCCTCCTTGAGGGCCTTCGCCTCCCCCTTGGCTTCCTCAGCGTCCGCTTTCATCTCCCCCTTGGCATTTTCCATCATCGCTTTCGTCTCGCCTGCGGCCGCCGGCCAGCCTGTGCCGCCCACGATCGCGATACCCACTAGCGTGATCACAAACATTCTTCGCATAAACCCTCCTTCTCATAACGCATGGTCTCTTTCCATCATCTAGTGCACTCACCAGGCCATATACTGGAGTCATCCCTAGGAAGAAGATGGGAGGAGTACTGAATTACGCCCGTTGAGTGCGAAACAGCTCAGTCACGGTGTGTATCGTATCTGCCTCTTGAGCGGATTTGTCTGGCCGGTAGCGTTTCACGCGAGCAAAGCGAAGGGCGAGACCGGCGGGATAGCGTGGGGACTCTTGTATGTCGCTGAAGGCGATTTCCACGACGAGCTCAGGCTTCACGAACACGGTCTGGCCTTCGCGGCGATCTTCCAGCGCGAGGAGTTGTTGCGTCTGCACGCGTAGCATGTCATCGGTCAATCCTTTGAACGTCTTGCCGAGCATGACAAATTGTCCCGTCTCGGGATCGCGTGCGCCCAGATGTAGATTGGACAGCCAACCTTGACGACGGCCGTTTCCCCACTCGGCGGCAAGAACGACTAAGTCGAGCGTCGTGGCTTCCTTCAGCTTGAGCCAATGAAAGCCGCGTTGGCCCGCCACGTAGGGAGCGGAAAGCGATTTGGCCATGACGCCTTCGTGTCCGGCGGCAAGAGATTGGGCGAGAAAGCGCCCGGCTTCCTCTGGCTGGTCTGTGATCAGACGTGGAATAGCAGCGTCAGGCGTGAGCGTGGCCAGGATTTGCGTACGGTCTTCATAGGAGCGACTGAGGAGCGATTCCCCGTCCACGTACAGGGCATCGAACACGAACGGCGACAACGGGATGGATTCCCGCATGGCCCCTATGTCTTTGATCCGACCCAGTCGGCGCATCGTGATTTGGAAGGGATGAGGTCTGCCGTCCGGCCGCAGTGCGATCGCTTCCCCGTCAAGAACAATCTCCCGGACGGGAAGGCGCCGTGCCCACTCGACAATCTCCGGAAGCCGCCCTGTGACATCTTGAAGCTGACGGGTGAAGAGACGGACGTCGTCCCCGCCCTTGTGGACTTGAATGCGGGCGCCGTCCAGTTTGTATTCGAAGGCGGCGCAGCGAAGACGGTCCAACGCTGCATCGACGTCTTCAGCGCTCGTAGCCAACATTGGCGCGACAGGCTTGAAGAGGCGCAGCGAATACCGGGAAAGGCCTGCAGCGCCCTCTTGGAGCGCGGCGAGCGCCACGTCGCCAATGGACGGCGCGAACATGAAGGCCTGACGCACGTCGGTCGGCGGCAGTTCGGATGCCGCGGCAATGGCGTCGACAAGCACGCCTTCAAGCGCCCCTTGTCTGAGTTCACCGATGAGGAGTTGGGAAAGAAATCGTCGTTCGTCGGGCTGGGCACGGCCATAGAGCGCCTTCAGCTGTGTGACACGCCGTTGGGAGGAACCGCTGCCACGCTCCTCGGCCAGCCGGTGCAGTGCTTGATCAACATCGCCCAAGGTGAGCGGCTCGCCTAAAACAGCCGACTCCGGTATGGCTTGCTGAATGAAGCTCCAGCCGACCCCTATCTTTCCTTGCGGCAACGATCCGCTAAGGTACAGCGCTGCCAGTACCGTCTCTTGTCCGCTGGTTGCTCGGAGGGTGTCGGCCAGAATTCGAATTTTCTCAGATCTTTTGGTGGTCGCGCGAACTCGTTCGACGGCCTCCACCAAGCGAGCCAGTTCCATGCCTCATTATAAAAGGGAGACGTACCTGGATGGAGCCTGCTCCTGCGAGGCCTACAAGGCCACCCTTGTCTGCGGGCTCGCCGCTCAGTCGGTCAACATCCTGTTTCCAAGGATGCCTCCCTCCCTCGCGACTCCACGCGCCCATCTCGTTTGGCGGCTACGTGATTTCGCCACGAACCGTTATGAATAATGCAGACTGGGTGGCCTAGAAGGCTCAGCAGGAGGAAGAAGTAAAGCCAGGCTACTCTACTTCCTGGAGTTTGATCAGGTTCGTCCCTCCAGGCTGCCCAATTTGAGTGCCAGAAAGGATAACGATCCGCTCTCCAGCTTTCACCAACCCTTCAGTCTTGAGCCGGCGTTCGGCTTCGTGAATGCGCTCGTCAGTCTGGGCGATTTGCTGCATGGTATGGGGCTCCACCCCCCAATAAAGGGCCATCTGCCGGCGTACCGGCTCAAACGGCGTGAAGGCGATGATCGGCGCCACTGGCCGCTGCTTTGAAATAAGCCGAGCAGTGCTTCCTAGTTCGCTGAACGCGATGATGGCGGTGGCCCTTGTTGCGGTGGCGGCAGATGAGGCTGCGGTGCAGATCGCTTCTGTGAGGCTCATGTCGCCGAAGTCGGTTTGACGTTTTGGGATGACGCCCGGCTCGCACCCCTGTTCGGCCGCTCGAATGATGCGGTCCATGACCTGCACCGTTTCGACGGGATGCGCCCCGATCGCCGTTTCCGCCGACAGCATCACAGCATCTGTGCCGTCAAAGACGGCATTGGCGACGTCGGAGGCCTCTGCCCGTGTCGGACGCACATGCTGCGTCATGGATTCCAGCATCTGGGTGGCCGTGATCACCAAGCGGCGGCGACGGTTCGCTTCAGCGATGATGCGTTTTTGGAGCAGAGGCACGGTTTCAGGACCCATTTCGACGCCGAGATCGCCGCGCGCAATCATGACGCCGTCCGCCTCCTCCAGAATGCTTTCGAGGCAGGAAATGGCTTCTTGCCGCTCGATTTTTGCAATGACCGGTATGCTGCCGCCGCATCCCGCGATGAGTTTCTTTGCGGCGCGGATATCATCGGGTCCCCGAACAAACGATAGCGCGACGTAATCAATGCCTTGTGCCACACCAAACCGAATGTCTTCCCGGTCCTTGTCGGTCAACGTGGGGGCACTGACCTGCGTCCCAGGCAGGTTAATGCCCTTGTGCGAAGTGACGGTGCCTCCTACGACGACTCTGCAATCCAGATGGCCGCCGCTGATCTGTTCGACCGTGAGCTCGATAAGGCCATCATTAATGAGGATGCGGGCGCCGGGTCGCACGTCTCGAGCCAGGTGCTGATAGGTCACGGGAATTTCCTGAATGGTGGAGGGAGAAATCGATTGATGGCCCAGCTGTCCACCGGAACGCGCCAGGACCGTTTGCAAGCGCACCAGCTGTTGTTCTCTGAGTAGGATTCCGTCGTCGGCAACTTCGCCGACACGGATTCTCGGCCCCTGAAGATCTTGGATGATCGCGACGGGAGCACGACGTTGGTCCGCAGCTTCCCGAATGGTCTTGATTGCGGAGGCATGGGAAGCGTGAGTGCCGTGGGAGAAGTTCAGCCGGGCGGCATTCATGCCGTGGTCAATCAACCGGTCTAATGTGTCCAGCCGAGCGCTGGCGGGCCCGATCGTACAGACGATTTTTGCTTTACGCATCTGAGTTCCTCAGGTATTGACAAGAGAAGCATAGAGGTCCAAAAGATGCTGCACGACATGTTTAATCGCGCCGGGCGATCCCGTAACCGGCGGCACTAGCGAGGGAGCATGCAGATTACCACAAATCAACTCGATTTCGTGACGATTGAAGGACTTTTGACCTATGGAGAAGAATTTTCTCGGCGTCCTCCTGTCGCGGGTGTCGAGCCGCCACCTCCGTCACCCTGCACTGCAGACCGAGTCAAGTTGGCGCAAGCGACGATGGACCGTCTCAGGCGCTTCGTGCAGGAAGCCCAACACGGATTTTCAGGAGCCGCGGCCTATCGCGCGGCGCGGCGCGCGATCCTGGAAGAAGCCTGCGGCGGTGATGCGCTCGTATTTTATGCCGCCTGGAATCGGCTGGTGGCCGAAGGCGCGCTCCAACCGCTGTTGCGCGCGCCAATCGGATCGGTGCTGAAGCCTGCTAACAGACGGCCGGTCGCCATCGTCCCGCGCGCCCAGCTCACGCCTCAGCTGGCGGAGGGACGTATCGTGCTCGACCTCGGCGACGACCGATTTTGGCTGCTGCCTCGCGATTTGGCGGATCGGACGCTCCTGTTTACCATGCGTCATGGCATCTCCCGCGTGGAAAGCAAAACTCACCGGGTTGGCCGACGGTTGTCCAATCAACTCGACGAGGAGCGTGGCGTGCCTCGTGCCGACGCCGTCGGCGCCGCGCTGGCTCGCATGGTGGGCGTCGTGGGACAACAGCTCGACTTTCTGCATCTGACCAATTATCTCGATCCACGACGGTTCCTGCATTTCATCAGCCACAGCCCCAACACGCGCCAACTCTACGAACGTGTCGTCCAGGCGCTCAGCCCGGCTTCCGGTTCCTATCCCGAACCGATGTTCGAGCATGCGTTGGAATCATCCGACTTCGGATGGATCACCGGCATCGCGAAAGCCACAGAGACAGAGGCCCTGGCCAAAGCGTTCGGCGTGGAGGTGTCGATCGCCAAGCGACTGATCAAAGATCCGCTGTACTGTTATCCGGGCGGGGATTCATTCTTCGATCTTTACGTCGACGTGATTGATGGTCTGCACGGATTGGGAGAAGCCCACCGGGGTCAAGTAGCCTGCCTCTACACGCACAGCTCGACGCTTCGAGCCTTGATGATTTACCTGGATCCTCGCCCCTTTCATGAAGCCTTTACGGAGTTCAGCGACTACAAGGAGGGGCAGGACAACGTCGTTCTTCTCACATACGAAAAGGGACGCTTGAGCGGCTATTCCACCGCCGTCGGACTTTCTGAGCGCGAGCGGGCGGCACGCGAGAATTGGGTCTCGCTCGAACGAGTGCGAAAAGATCGTCTGACGCTGAAGCCCCGCCAGGTCAGACGAATCGTGGCCCTAGTCTCCGGTGGAGATTTCGCCGGCGCCGGCTCAGCCCTGAAGGAAATCCGTGTGACCGGACAACGCTACGGACTCAAAGTCCACTTCGTCCGTCACGGGTTCCTTGGGCTCGCCAACAATTGGATCGAAGAAGTGACAGAAGAGGACACCCGGGGCATGAGCAGTCATGCGAGCAGCCCGATCGGCAGCAGCCGATTCGAAGATTTCAAAGAAGAGGGCGTGCAGCAGGCCGCGATGCGAAACCTTCAGCCATATCTGGACGATGCGGCGGTGATCGTACTGGGCGGCGATGGAAGCTTACGCGGCGCGAGGGCGGTCTATGAAGGATTTGGTGTCCAGGTGGTTGGCATTCCCGGCACGATCGACAACAACATCGAAGGCACGATCTCGCTTGGCTACCATTCAGCCGTCGCGCTCGCGGACCAGTCCATCGAATCGCTGAAAGCGACGAGCGCAGCCATGGGGAGTATTTTCTTTGTCGAGGTCATGGGCGCCGGCTCGGGTCACCTGGCCCTGGGCTGCGCGTACCAGGCTCGGGCGGAAGGGTTATTGGTCAACGAGCATCCGGATCCGGATGCCTACATCGACGACATCATTCTTGGCACCCTGAAGCGGACGCTGGGCGTCCCGAACAAGAGCCATTTGTTCGTCGTGGCGGAGCGTACGCCGCACCGGCATCATCGAGAAGGGGGCGTGCACGGCCTCGTGGATTATGTGGCCGGTGTCATTGCGCAATGGCCGCAGCGGCAGGCCCGTGCCAATCAATACCCGCTGACGCTTGCGACCAAGGCCACGATTCTGGGGCACACGCTCAGAGGCGCGAAACCGGTTCCTGAAGACAAAGCGATCGCCCAGCATTTGGCCTATGAAACCGTTCAACGGCTCGTCGAGCGTCCCGAGGACGTCGTCGGATGCATGATGGCCTACCGCGAGCGGGGGGCTATCGAAACCATCCCGCTTCACGCTGTGGCACCGAAACAATTTGATTGGGACTTGTTTGCGAGAATGCACGGGAACGAGTCGTAAGCCTGTTCTCTCAATAGGGGTGATGTCGCGAAGGCCAGGATCCATGGTTCGCCTTGCCCTGCTGCACCACCGTCATTTCCTTAGGAGCATCTCAAAAGACTTGAAGCCAACGCCGAGCGACCTGCAGACAACATACTGGCGGTCGAATCGATTTTTGGTACGGATGATGTGGCCCAGTGCACCCAATGCCACTCGTCCCCACGCCGCGGCATGCATGACAGACAACGGATAATCGGTGCCGAAGAGCAGGCGATCGTGAATGTCGGGATGGCGGCGGAGATGGAGCAGCATGCCAAGGCGGTTCGGTAGCGTGAGTGCCGAGACATCTGCATAAAAATTCGGATACCGCTTCGCAAAATCCAGCAAGACGGGAAGAAATCGTTCGTACAACATCAGACCGTAACTGCAGGCATGTGCAGCGATCACTGTAACACCCTCCCTAAGCGCGAATTCTAACCTGCCAGGATCTCCCACCGATTGATCCTTGCCGATCAGGCTGAACTCGTATCCCACGTGGCTGAGAAGCGGCAAGCGGCGATCTGCGAGGGCGCGATAAAACAGTTTATATTTCGCGTCGGCCGGATTGAATTGTTGTGCGTTTGGCAGCACCTTCACGAGCACGGCGCCGGCATCGGCACAGCGATGCACCTCGTCGACGGCGTCACGCCGCTGAGGGTTGATCGAGACGCCCGGAAGAAAGTCATCC
>DATIGH010000302.1:0-3165 GCA_035454845.1 Nitrospira sp. | reverse complement strand
AATTCTTGTCAAGTTCATTAATGTGCGTGATCCCCTATCCCCAAACCAAGGCGTGCACAGCGGCTGGCACCAACTGTCTGAAACATCGTGCTTTTCCACGCTCCTGAACGGCACGGCGTTTGCGTGGGTCCTCTCTAGGGGTAATCAATCAGGGCGTCTCCGCACACCTGCGGGGGCGCTCACTCATCTAGGTCTCGTCACATGAAGCACCTGGCTATTGCGGCAGTCATCCTCTGGGCCGCCTTCTACTTCGGAGGGATGTGGTTCTCGTCGGAGGACCCTGCGACGGCAGCCGCCTTCGGTCGATTGATCGAGGCGCCTCAGCGATCCATCGAGAATCCATATCACAACGGGTACTTTTATCTCTTTGGGTTGACGGCAGCGTCGTCGTTGGATCCTGCAAAAACCGGCTATGAAATATGGGTTGAAGAAACTCAAGACGCAGGGCGCGCCGAGGACGTCGAGCGGAAAGCCAGCAGGGCCGACCTGGTCTACTCGCTTCCTCCCGAGACAGCCGGCTCATCCTGGGAAGCGAACGATCCCATCACGGCGTTTCGCAAGAAAGATGGTCCGGTCCATGCTGCGTCTGGCCAATACCGAATTCTTGTGTCCCGCTACGAGCACTGGATCGGCATGCCATTCGATGATTGGGGATTCGGGCGTCGAGTCACACCGCTCGGACCGGACCTCCTGGCGGTGCACCGTTTGTACGTCGCGGAAGGCTTTTTGAACAACACGGCGGAAGGCGTGGAGCGGCTGCGCAAAGACCTTCACCTCTGGCGCACAGTGCTTCGTGAAGCGAAAACCATCAGCACAAAAGTCCTCGCCCAGATCATCATTACCGACGATCTTCAATTGCTGTCACGGGTGTTGGCCAAGCCAACCGTCGACAAAGCCATCCTGACGATGGGGCTCCAGCTCACCTTGCCGCTATCGGCTCAGGAATATTCTCTGCGCTGGCCTGTTAGGCATCAACTCGCGTTGGCCATGAAAGATCGCTCGACCATGGCGGGGCGGGACGGCGACCAGGAACGGCACCGACGGTATAACGACTGGCTCCTCCGGACAGGGCATCTTCCGTCCGGCGCGCTCGACGGTATTGTGCATCCGCCTGCTCGATCAACGGCTGGAAAGTTCCAATGGGGCCAAGCCACCAGCGTGTATGCGGTTTATTACAACGCCATCACCACGGCTTCAGAAAATCACGTGAAGCGTCTGCCGGGCATGCAGGAAGCGGCGGGAACGAAGAGTCGAGGGATGCTCGATAGCCTGCTACAGCCACGACCGGTCGAGCCTGATTGGGAAATGTTTTACAGCCAGTTGATTGAGACCGACACGCGGCTGCGCCTGGCCTCGCTGCAAATTCAGCTTCGCCACCCCGCGGCACACACCTCGGTGCCGACCCGGCTCGCAGGCGTCGGCTCTCAATACTTTGATCCCTTCACCGGACTCCCGATGTTGTGGAGTCCGACACAGCAGAAACTCTACAGCGTAGGAAGAGATCGACTGGATGATGGCGGTGATCCCACCTTTGACATCAGCGTACCTGCCGTTGTCGGACAGACCCACAAGCCCGCCACAACCGCACCACCACTCACGCGCCCGAGACGCCGTTAATCGACGTCAGGGGCGACGTGCGATGCCATCGGCCACTTGTTATGGCCAATGCCCTATGGTAGAGTCAGACCCGCAAGCGCACCGTCAATCCCCCGAGTGAAGGAGTTCGCCGTGGCATTCGCATGTGACATCTGCTCGAAAAAGCATCAGTCCGGCCATAACGTCAGTCATGCCAATAACAAGACGAAACGCACCTTCAATCCCAACCTCCAACGCGTCCGCGCGGTGGTCGACGGATCGACCAGGCGCATCCGTGTCTGCACCCGTTGCCTGCGGAGTGGCAAGGTCAGGAAGGCGCTCTAATTACTTCGGTTTACGGCGCTGACCACAACACCCGTCCTGAACGATCGGTCAGCTTGACGGCCACCGGGTCGTCCGGAGACAAGGTGAGCGTGCGATTGCCGTCCCGGCTGGTCAAGACCAGGCCGACTTCTCCGTTGGCGTCAAGACCCAATCCCGCCCTGGCTTTTCCCGTTTGATCCAACAGAAGAAACTCTTCAGCATTCACCCCGTTCGACTTCTGTGCATGCACGTCGTCCGAGACCGATAGTCGCTCGCCCAGCATGCCGCCGATCACACTTCCGATGAACGTGATGGCCAGCATGAGCGCCCATCTGAGCTTATTCATGACAGATCCTTTCTTAATGAGACAGCCACCTACAGAACGACAGCGGGGCACGTGGGGAACCGGGGTGTTTTTCTCACCAGCATACCTTCCGCCGAAACCAATCGAGTATCCTGTTGAAGATTGTCGCGCAGTCGTTTAGGTGTCAAGTGCTCTGGAAGCCAGCCGCAAGGGAGGCAATTTGAACTTTCGATTCCGTTTGGGCTTAGCCCTGCTGACGGGCGCATCAACGGGCCTCTTGTATGCTGAAGGCATTTTCACGACGGGATGGATTGAGGCAGCGCTTTCTATCCCGATCTTCCTATCCTTGATTGCAACCGGGTCATTCGCCCGTGTCTTGCCGAACGTGCTCATCGGCATCACAGCCATCAGTTTTTCGCTCACGGCCGTTGATCTCATCCTCCGACAGGCCTTTGAGGATCGATTGCATTACAGCCCTATGAATATCTCATCTCACGTTTTGCCTGAATTGCCGATCGTTGCTCGATGGGATTCTCATCAGACTTACGACATGGAAGGCTATGGAGACCTCGCCGCCATGGCAGGGGACCCTTCGCTGCAAGAACGTCGGAAAATTGTTTTCCAGACGGATGAATTTGGATTTCGTAATAGACCCGGTGCACGGCCAAACGACGTATTAATTGTGGGCGACTCATTTCCTGCTGGAGCGGGGACAACGGATGAAGAGATATTTCCTCGGTTGCTAGAAGACGCCTATGGCTTCCGTACCTACAATCTTTCATTCCCCGGGGGACCGTATGCGCAACTCATCAATTTTGCAATTGAATGGCAGAAATGGAATGTCACCCCTCTGCACATGATCTGGACCTTGTACACAGGAAATGACATGGAAGACGAAGGAGGTAAAACTTGGGATCTTGAACATTTGCCTTGGCAACAGGGTCTTCCAGCGTGGCGCGAGA
>DATIGH010000301.1:0-4763 GCA_035454845.1 Nitrospira sp. | reverse complement strand
TCGTTGCGATCTCCTCCTCAACGATTCTAAATGAAAAGGAGGTTTCCTCGTGAGTCGAATCCAATGCAGCCGGCTGATGTGGAGACATCTCCATTTCCGGCGCTGGCGGAAGGTCCTCCGACGGGGGTAGCGGAGGAAGCTCTGCAGCCTCAGCGGTGTGAATGTGCGTGGATTCTTCAGCTTCCGCCTCACGCATGGTCTCCGGTTCACATGCCGCCTCAGATTCAAGCGCCATCACCGGTTCAGGCGCTACCTCCGGTTCGGCTAGAGTTTCTGGCTCGTCGAGAAGTTCCCATGGCATAACGTCAGAGATCGGCTGCTCGACGTCATCCAAAACCAGGCTTGCCTCCGGCGCCATCATAGAATCATTGGAAGTTGCGGGATCATGGGGGGGCAAGATGGACGGATCATGGGGACGATCGAGAAACTCACCAGTCTGCACATCGAAGAGTGGAGCAAGCTGAAGCGCGACAGAACTTGCCGGGGCGAGTTCCCGGATTTTCGAATACAACTGGGCAGCCTTCTGGGGATTCTCCGCATCCGGATCGTCTCGCAAAATCTCAATGGCCTTCCCCAGCTCTGCAACCGCTGCCATCTCGTCACCCTTTTCTTGATAGACGTAGGCAAGCTGCTCGAGAAATGGAACGCAACGGGGGCCGGCAGCCAAGTACTCTCGCAACAGGGATTCTGCGAGCCAGTAGTCCTGCCTGCCGATCGCTTCGTTGGCGAGCGATTCAAAGGCTTGTCTGGCGGTCACCAAACTTCCGAGGCGGAGATGGAGGGTGGCAAACAGTCGGCGGGCTTCGATATTTTGCGGATCGAGGGCAAGCAGTTCTTTGAGCGCAGCAGACGACCGGCCGTACTTGCCGGTATTCATGTGGGTGATGGCTTCCTCGAGCAGTGCGGTCTTTTTGCTGTAGCCGACAATGCCTCGCTTATGCGCACGCGAGGCGGCTTTCTTGTCAGCTTTTTGGGAGAGGCGTTTGTCCGTTCGCACGTTTTAACCTTAGCAGATCGCTCAGGCAGACCGGCTCCAAGGGCTGCCGACAGCCGACGACCGTGTCCACCGCCAACCGGTACCAATATGTAAAGTGGGGAACTGCGGTCAGGTGTGCAATCCCGATGCCATCATGACACTTCCGCTCTCGGCTCTTTCTCTTTGTTTATCATCGGTTATGGCCAGCCAGAGCCACCAGTAATGCCGTGCGACTTCAAAATTGCACAGCCTTACCGATAATGGGCATCGTCCGAACCGTTGCCTGGCGGCCATTACCGGCATCCTGGTTGGTTGTGTCATCGCGTAGCATGTGCTAGGGTCTCCCCCATGTTTGATCCCTATTCACAACCCGGTCAGAACGGATGATGCATCGTCTGTCTGCTGGCTACCTGCTCAACCTTCAACGGGTGTTGCTCCAGATCTCATCTGGTTGCCGGTGTTGGGTCCTTCGGACGGGCCTCGTCGTGGTGACCTTGGGGATGCTGCTTCCTTCTTTTGCCTTTTCCCAACCGAACAGCGGCGGTCGGGTGGCCTTGGACTTCAACGAGGTCGATCTTTCGGTCTTTGTCCGCTTTATCAGCGAGCTCACGGGCAAGAACTTCGTGCTGGATGACGCCGTCAAGAAAGTGGGCGGAAAGATCTCAGTGTTTTCTCCAACCAAGGTGACGCCGGATCAGGCCTATAGTCTGTTCGTCTCGGCGCTGGAAGTCAGCCGACTGGCGGTCGTCCCTAGGGGGCCGGTGTATCAGATCGTCCCTATGGGAGAACTACCCCCCGAGCGCGGCGTGTTTGTCTATAAGCTGAAGCATGCCAATGCGACCGATCTGGCGGCAGTCTTAACGAATCTGGTTGCCCGCTCGCAGACGGTGTCGCAGGTGACGCCTGGCGTCAGACCACCCATCAGACCGCTCACCGAATTCGAGGCCCCGGTGCAAGTGTTCGCCGACAAGGCGACCAATTCCATCATCATCAGCTCGACGAAAAATGCCTACAGCCGACTGGCCTCCGTCATCCGCGATCTCGATAGCCGGCGGAAACAAGTCTTCGTCGAGGCCGTGATCCTGGAAGTCCAAGTCGATAGACTCAGGCAAATCGGCACGGATCCTGTTCAAGTGTTGGGGGCTGCAAAAACCGGAGACTTCCAAGGAATCTACGGCTTTAATCGGGCGCCGGAAGATATTTCCACCGTGGCACAAACCATCCTTGGCATCGCCGCCGGATCGACAAGCGGTGGAACGATTCCATTACTGAATACGGTCAATATCCGCGCATTCTTGCATCTGCTCCTGAACCTCACGGACACCAACGTCCTGTCGACCCCGCATGTCCTGGCGGCCGACAATCAAAAAGCGAAGATCGTCGTCGGTGAAAACCGGCCGTTTCCGACGGGCCAGGCGCAAGGCATCACCGGCGGCACGCTCGTCACCATCGAACGGAAAGACGTCGGCGTCACCCTTGAATTGACGCCACAAGTATTGGAAAACGATTTGATCCGCCTGGAGATCAAGCAAGAGATTACCGCGATCGCGGAAGCTGTCGCTCAGACCATTGGCACCGGCTCAGCCAGCGTCCCTGTCGGACCGACCACGACCAAACGCTCCATGGAGACGACGACCATTGCCAAGGACGGCCAAACTCTCGTCGTCGGCGGTCTTGTCCGTGACAACTTGACCGTCAGTGAAAGTAAGATCCCGTTTTTGGGCGACATTCCTCTGCTGGGATGGCTCTTCCGATTTCAAAGCCGGCAACAAGAGAAGCTTAACTTACTCGTGTTCTTGACGCCTTCCCTCGTGCGAGACGAAGTAGACATGGTGGACTTGAATGCGCGCAAGGCGGCCGAGCTCAACACCCTTCAGCGCGAAAATCGCATCGAGGAGCCTACGAAGCTGAAGCAGGAGGTTTTGGAAAAGCTTCAACGGCGGACGTCAGCCCCTCCCCCTGCAGAACCGGCGGACGGCGAACCCTCCGTAGTGCCGATTCCCACGCCCAAGTCTGAATAACGGTTCTCTGGTTCATCGTTTTTTCCCTAAGCCAGAACTAGGGGAACGCCTAGACGTGGAAGAGCGACGAAGTACACTACATTTCCTGTGGTCCGAGCGATGACGAGCGAACCAACAGTCGCTCACGCCAGCCAGTGTTGAATAGCAAAGGAGTAAAGGAATTATGACAGGGCGCTTTCCAATTGTTTTGATGACGATGGTGACCTGCCTGCCGCTTGGATGCGCCGACCATCGACCTGGTCCCACCGAGATACTGGCAGATCGATCACGAGAGACCGAAGAACTTCTCTTAAGCGCTGAGAGAGGGACTGCTGAGGACCAATACAACCTTGGCATGCGATACGAACGCGGAATCGGCGTCCCTCAAAGTTATCCAGAGGCCGTTCGTTGGTATCGACTCGCTGCCATGCACGACTATCCGGACGCGCTGTACAAACTGTGCGAGATGTCCGAACGAGGACAAGGCCTGCCTCAGGACTATCAAGAAGCCTTACGCTGGTGTGGTCTCGCGGCTGATCACGGTCATGGGCATGCCATGTTCATGCTCGGGCGTCTGTATCATAACGCGCATGGGGTACCGATGGATGTCGTTCGAGCCCACATGTGGTACAACCTGGCGACCGCCCATGGTTATGACGAGGGCAAAAGATGGCGTGATCGGCTGGCCGATGAAATGACCCCGAGTCAGATTGCCGAGGCGCAAAAATTAGCGCGTGAATGGAGTGTGAGAATGAGCTCGCCGAACGGATAAAAGGAACTCGCCGAATAACTTGTATTCTCCGCGTCATTAGTCTAGCCTGGGCCACCAATTGAGCTCTCCGATGATGGCTGGGCATCCAAATTCCATTTCTTGTCCTCTCCTCGTCCTCGCGCTCTGCCTGTCAACGCCCAGCTGGGCGATTCCGATCAACGGCTTTCTTGAAACGACGGCAGAGAGTGGCTGGCAGGGCAACTATTCCGTACAACTGACGGATGGCACCATTGTCAGTGGCGTCAACCAGGTGAACGGATCCTTTACGGGGATTTCAGTACTACCACTCGTTACTACCGGATGCGTTTTTGGACCAGGCTGTGGCCTTGTCACCAATGTGAGTACCTCCACCACTGTCACGATGTCATCTCTGGGCCTCGCGCTGGATGGGTCGACATCGCTGGGGAGTCTCGGACCTTTGTCTTGGGGGTCACAGATCGTCAGGATATTGCCTGGTGACCCCAGCCCGACCGTAGCCGTGCTGGGCATGACGAGCGGCCTCGGTCTGACCCCGTCGAACTTCAGCTTCGGCTTCAACAGCACGTTGACCGCTTTTTTCAGCTCCGTGAGTGGCGGCCAAACACTAAGTGCGCTGCGCCTGGACTTTGCTGATGGCATCGCCCCGCCGACGTCAGGAATTCTCCGGGAGCAAGCACCAACACCCGATGGCACGCCAGGCGCTTCAATCTTTATTAACAATGGTGTACCGGTCCCTCTCGGGACACCCCTCTCGGCATCAACCGTTCCTGAACCCTCTTCTCTTGCCTTCCTTTTCGTTGCGTTGATTGGTCTTCTGTTAGGGCGGGTCCTCTCTGTGCGATCGATATTTCATCCGCACGGGCGTTAGAGCTTCTCCCAAAGATAATAGGAATTAGTGCGGCCATAGATTCCGCGCCAGCATCAACGTGCTTCCTGTGACTAGCATCGCCAAAACAAAGGTGAACATATTGGTGGCCCCATCTCTGTTGGTTAGGTGGTAAAGCAGCTGGTCGTTGTATCGAGCCACCTCCGGTCG
>DATIGH010000300.1:0-6275 GCA_035454845.1 Nitrospira sp. | reverse complement strand
GTCGAAGCGGAGGCCGAGGTGCCGCGGGCGATGGCGGAAGCGTTTCGCCAGGGACGGCTCGGCGTCATGGACTATTACCGGATGCAAAACGTGCAGGCTGATACGGAGATGCGCAACGCGATCGCCGAAAAAGATGCGGAGCCGTCGGCCGCCCAGCGGAAACCGGCGACATGACGCCCGAAGGCATCGTCGGCGCGGTCATCTTGGCTGTCATTCTGCTGATTAACCTGCTGGGACGGCTTCTGGGTCCGGGGCACGAAGAAGAGCGCGAAACGGCGCCTCGTCTCGAGCCCCAACGGCCGCTCCTTGGGCGGCCGGAATCTCGCTTTCCCCCGTCTCCTCAGCGGAAACCGTCGCAGCAAAGACGGAGTCCCTCTCCCCCAACGCCGCAACGACCCGTCGCATCCACTCGCCTCAGTGCGGCCCGGCGGCTCGGCCTGACAGAACCCCGCACGCTTCGCCGTGCTGTCGTGCTCATGACGCTGCTGGAGCCCTGCCGAAGCCTCGACCCCGAGGGCGGGAGGATCTGGCGCTATTGAGCCTCGCTTCCCTCCGCCGGAGCCGTATTCAACCGACTTGTGCGCTGCGTGAATTCCAAGGGATCGAATGCGGAATTATGGCGGGGCCGTTGCACTGGTCAAGCAGACCTGTTTGCGCGACGGACTTCCTCTGTGTATGCTGGGTGCGCGGATCGCCTCTCTCCCCTTCATGAGGACACGGCGGTGAAACAGACGGCACAGTGGACGATCCCCGCCACGACGATTGTCATGGCAGGCGGGATCTTCACTGTGGATTTCTTGTCGCCGCTGGGTTATGCGGTGTGGTTGGCCTATCTCTTTCCTCTCTGGTTGTCTCCACGCGCGCCGTACCGTCACTATCCATCGATCTTCGCCGGCCTCAGTACGTTCTTAATTCTCGCCGACCTTGTCGTGTCCACGGCGGGGATCGATCCCCAGGTCGCGGTGTTTAACCGCGGCTTCGGCATCGTTGTCATCTGGATCATGGCTCTCTTGCTGGAACAGAGGACGAGGGCGGAATGGCTCCGACAGCGGTTGCTCTCCGATCTTGAGCGTGCGCAGGAAGGACTCCGTCAGTTGTCTCATCGGCTTTTACAAGCCCAGGAGAACGAGCGGCGGCACATTGCGCGCGATCTCCATGACGAGATCGGGCAAGCACTCACGGCGCTGAAATTGAATTTGAGAGAAGTGCAGGGACCGGTCGAACCGGCGCCGATCATGACGCTCGTCACGGACTGCCTTGAGATTACCGATCAACTCATTCAACGCATCCGTAACTTGGCGTTGGATCTGCGGCCGTCATTGCTCGACGAATTAGGATTGGTCTCTGCGCTTCATTGGTACGTGACACGGCAGGCGGAGCGCGCAGGATGGACCATCGACTATGCAGCCCAGGAGTTCGAGCATCGTCTCTCGCAGGAAATTGAAATCATCTGTTTCCGAGTCGCGCAAGAGGCTCTCACGAACGTCATGCGGCATGCCAAGGCGACTCACCTTCGCGTGGCGCTCGCTCAGAAAGGCCAAGGCGTAGAGCTCGTCGTGCAAGACAACGGCCTGGGATTCGACGTGGATAAGGCGCGCGCACGCTCAAGGACCGGACAAAGTCTGGGGTTGCTCGGCATGGAAGAGCGGGTCTACCTGGCTGGAGGGACGATCGACGTGCAGTCTCGACCGCAAGAGGGCACGACCATCACTGTGCTGGTGCCACATGCCATTGGAACGGCCGCGCTTCATCCGGCGCCGCACGAGGTCTCATGAGCAGCATCCGTGTGCTTCTCGCAGAGGACCATGCGTTGGTGCGAGCCGGAATCCGGATGCTGCTGGAAAAACTCGACGGCGTCGAGGTGGTGGGAGAGGTCCGCGACGGCGCGGCGGCCGTCGAGGCGGTCGCGAACCATCATCCCGACATTCTGCTGATGGACATCGCTATGCCAGGGCTCAATGGGCTGGAGGCGGCTGCCCGCGTGAGGAAAGAATGCCCGGGGGTGCGGGTGATTGTGTTGTCGATGTATACAACCGAAGCCTATCTCCACCAGGCTTTGAAGCACGGCGCCGTCGGCTATCTGGTGAAGGACGCGGAGCGGTCCGAGTTGGAGCTGGCGATTCGAACCGTCATGCGAGGAGACACGTATCTGACCCCCGCAGTGGCGAAATTTGCCGTCGACGCGTTCCGTCAGCGGACCGAGGCAGAAGCGGGGCCTCTTCAGAAGCTGACGCCCCGGCAGCGTGAAATCCTTCAGTTGATTGCAGAAGGCCATACCACGAAGGACATCGCCAGGCATCTGGACCTCAGCGTCAGAACGGTCGAAACCCATCGTGCGGAACTGATGGCTCGGCTCGACATCCACGACGTACCAGGGCTCGTTCGTCTAGCCATCCAGGCTGGCTTGGTCAGCTCCCAGTCTCCGTAGTCTCCGTGTCTGTTCTCCGTAATCCTCCAGGACTTTCCCCGCAATCCCGACGATGGACGGCTTCACTTCCCTGTGCGACTGTTCACCCGTGGTGCAGGATACACCCCAGTCCGCCGTGCCTGGACGAGTTGCGCGACCAGTGATCCGAACGCTGATCGTCGACGACAGCCCACTGTTCCTCGAGCGAGCCGTGCGATGGCTGAAAAAGGAGCCACATCTGGAGGTCGTGGGCCAAGCCATGTCGGGAGAGCAAGCGATGGCTCAGGTACACGCGCTCAAGCCCGAGCTGGTGATCATGGATCTCGCGATGGCTGGTCTCAACGGCATCCAAGTCGCAAAGAAGATCAAGCAGGAGGTGAGCCCTCCTGCGGTCATTCTCATATCGGTGCATGATTTGGCTGCGCTGCGCAAGCACTGGACCGGGCACGTTGATGCCGTGATCGGGAAAGACCGATTGTCCTCGGACCTTTCCACGGAACTCAAAGCGATCTTTCCCCATCTTCGCGGCTTCACCTAGCCGGACTGTCACGGTGATGTGTGCAAGTTGAAGGCAAGAGCCAATGTCTGTTCACCGGTCATGGCAAGCAGTGAATGCCCGTGACCATTCTTAACTATAAGGAGGGAGCTATGAATACTACGACACTCATGGGGATGACGATCGGAGCAGCCATGCTCTTGAGCACAGCCGTATTCGCGGAAGATGCTACAGTCGTCAGCGAAGCGACTCCGGACCAGCAGGAGGAGATGAAATCCGATGCGCAGGCGACCATGCAGGACACGCAGCCGGCTACGCCCTCTTCCGCCGAGATGAGTCAAGAGGCTGCTCCGCCACAGTCGGAAAGCACGCCTCCGGCCGGGCAGGATCAGGCTCCGCCGTCAAACAATTAAATAGAGCACAGAATAGACTCCTGCCTTCCTCGCCTGCGAGTGAATCGCCCCAACTGCAGGCCTCTCTGTCGGAGAGGCCTGCAGGCAAAGTTCCATGGCTTCGACAACCCGACTTGCGGCGAGGGCGCCCGATTTCTGGCTAGAATTCGGGGGCTCCATGCCTCGCTGAGCGGACTTCCTGTTCCTTCCGACAGCCTTGTTCCGCCAAGAGACGCTGGCCCGCGCTGCTGTCTGCCGGGATGCGAGACAGACAGGTCTTCAGCTTATCCTCCACGACCTTCTCTGCCCCGGCGTCCTTCCCTTGCCCTTGGTCGGCAGGAGCCACGCCATTGCCGTTCGGCTTCGCCGTGGACGACTGCGGCTGAGCCTTCTTTGCCATCGACTCCGCTGCCTGCGCAGTCAGCGGAGAGACGAACGACAGGGGAAGCAGCGCGCTCAGCAGCAGGGCACTCGAAGTAAGGACAGTAATTCTCATGACGACCTCCTCAATAGTATGAAGGCGAATGATTTTGACGTTACCTTTCGCTTCATGAGGAGTCAACGCAGTATCGCGCCGAACTCCAAGACTTCATCGAATTTTCACACTTAGGAACAGGTGCTTTCATGAAGTTGTCTTTACCTTTGGCTCTTGCCATGAAGATCAGCGCTGCCGTAGTGTGGATTGCACGCCATCGATGAGGAGGCACCAATGAGTGAGCCCGGCGGAGAGGTTCTTTCCGGACCTAATCTGGGAACAGAAGGGGCGGCCTCGAGCGATCTGCGCGACGGCGGCATGTTCCTCGGTCACTTCAATGGAGAACCGGTGCTCCTGGTCCGCCAGGGCACGGCGGTGCACGCGATGGGAGCCAAGTGCACGCACTATGGTGGTCCGCTGGCCGAAGGCCTCTTTGATGGATCGACCGTTCGCTGTCCCTGGCATCACGCGTGTTTTCGACCCGACACCGGAGAAGCCGTCGGCGCTCCGGCCATCGATCCAGTACCCTGTTATACGGTGGAACAGCGGGGCGGTCGTCTGTTCGTCACGGGAACGATTTTGACGTCTGCCACTCCCACACCGCCGACTGCTGCTCCCTCATCCGTCATCATTGTAGGAGGCGGAGCCGCCGGATTTGCCGCCGCTGAGCTGCTTAGGCGCCAGGGCTATCAACAACCGGTCACCATCGTCTCGGCCGACGACGCCGGTCCCTATGACCGCCCGAACATTTCGAAGGACTATTTGGCTGGCACTGCCCCGGAAGAATGGATCCCCCTCCGCCCACCGGATTGGTACCAAACAGCGAACGTCGATCTGCTCACGAGCCGCCGCGTGGTCCGGCTCAGGCCCGATCAGCGATCGGTTGAACTGGACGACGGACGCCATCTTGAATACGGCGGCTTGGTGCTCGCCACCGGGGCCTCGCCCGTGAAGTTGGATGTGCCCGGCGGCCACTTGCCGCACGTCCGCTATCTGCGCACGTTGCAGGACAGCCGCACGATTATCGAGCATGCCACGCGTGCGCGACGTGCCGTGGTGGTCGGGGCGAGTTTTATCGGATTGGAGGTCGCGGCTTCGTTGCGGGCCAGAGGGCTCGACGTGCACGTCGTAGCGCCGGAGAACATTCCCATGCAGCGGGTGCTCGGGGATGAGTTGGGCCGCTTCATCCGCGGAGTGCACGAGCAACATGGCGTGCAGTTCCACCTGGGACAGACGGTCGCGTCCGTCGCCGAACACTCCATCACGCTAAAGAACGGGACAACCCTCGATGCCGACCTGGTGGTCGTGGGAATCGGTGTCCGCCCGAATGTGGAACTCGCCGAGCAGGCGGGATTACGGGTCGATCGCGGCGTACTGGTGGATGAATACCTGCGCACGAGCGCCCCACACATTTGGGCCGTCGGCGACATCGCCCGCTGGCCGGACCGCTACGCCGGAACGTCAATACGTGTCGAGCACTGGGTCGTGGCCGAGTCACAGGGACAAGCCGCCGCGCGAAACATCCTGGGTCACCGTCAGCCGTACGCCGCCGTCCCCTTTTTTTGGAGCGCCCATTACGACATGACGATTGCCTACGTTGGCTCTGCGACAGATTGGGGTGACGTCAACGTGATTGGCAGCATCCCCGATCGGGATTGCCTGGTGGCCTACCGCAAGAACGGCAAGCCCCTGGCGGTGGCCTCCATCAACCGCGATGCCGACTCCCTGCGGGTGCAGGTTGCCATGGAGCGCGGCGATGTCGGTGCGGTGGAAGCGATTCTTCAGAAACGGTAGCCCCTGAGCGGGCTTTACAGGATCACTTCGCAGGGTTGCAGAAAGACCTTGAGCGGCACTTCTGCGCCATGATTGGCGTCAAGGAGCCTCAGATATAACTGCTTGATCGCATCCGCCAGCGCGATCACAGATTGATCCTCGAGTGCAATCGTGAATGACACATTGCGTTCCATCCAGTTATACTCTGACACAGACCCACTCTGTCCTTTCCCGCCCAGCCCGGACGCGACGGTGTATCCTTTGACGTCGAGATCGTTCAACAGGCGACGGACGTCGCCCTCCAACGTGTCGCGGCAGATGATGGTGAGCATCTTCATGACGTCCGATTCTTATAATCGACTAAGCAGTACGCTGGCTCTGGCAGCGCTTCAATGACTGTCTTGAGAACGCCGGCGAACGGACCATATCAGCAGACGGCATTGCGAATGCCCCGACGTTGCGGCTCGAAGGGGTGACCGAGAGGATCGACCTCCGCTGCGCTCACAGAAAGCTTGCGGAGCCAAACTGGAGGGTTCTGCGCGTCAAAAGACATGGTGGCGATTGTACCGCAACGCTCGTCAACAAGCGAGCTTGTGAGAAACCATTGAGGAAGTCTCGACACGGGATCTCCCCAGTTAACTGAGTAGGGAGAACCGTGTACAGGGTGAACCATCTGTCGGAGAGCATGCAGGTGAATCTCGGAAGTGCGACCACCACGACTCCACTGGCGCA
>DATIGH010000299.1:0-3738 GCA_035454845.1 Nitrospira sp. | reverse complement strand
CGATCATGGTCGCGCGAATCGACGACAAGGAGGTCCCCAATGGCTGCGCGGATTTCGCCCTGCTGCCGGGAGACCACCACCTTGAGCTCAGTGCCAAGCAACTGGCACCAAAAATAGATACGCCCATGATCCGGTCGGGATCCGTTTTGGGCGCGCCACCGTCCCCGGCAGGTGCAACGCCGGAGGGAGAGTTGCCGGTCATTTGGGCATCCTCTTCGCCGCTGCGAATCCCCTGTCGCGTCCAGGCAGGACAGGAAGTCACCATCGTCGGCAACGCAGGGACGGGGCCTGACTGGGAAGCACGCTGTCAGGAGCGGGCGCCGTAGGCATTGCAGGCCGACCATACACGCGTTTCCGCCAGGCGCTTCACGTCTCACCTAGACCTAGGGATTTGGTGTGTGTATCATTGGTACAGCCTGGCCGTACGATAACCCTCAGTACGCTACCCATAATAAAAGTCAGCTAGAGAAGGTGTTTTATGACCCCCTGGACTACACCCACCTATACCGAGATCAACATGAGCGCCGAAATCGGAGGCTATCAGGATGACTTCGACGAGCGAGCCCCGAAGCCTGAAGATGCCATCCGGACGGGTGCTGAACCGCAATCGCTTCCGAATGAGGCATGACCCGGCGTGCGAATTCATGTCTTGGGTTCGGCAGCCGGCGGCGGATTTCCGCAATGGAACTGCGGCTGCCCGAACTGCGCCGGGCTGCGCGAGGGCACCATTGCCGCCACACCGCGAAAACAGACGTCCATCGCGTTGTCCGATAGCGAGGGCAACTGTTTCCTGATCCATGCCACGCCGGAGATCAGCGCACAATTGGCAGAGTTCCCCCCTTTATATCCACGAGCCCTGCGCGACTCTCCCATCGCCGGAATCATTTTGACCAATGGTGATCTGGACCAGGTCCTTGGCTTGCTGTCTCTTCGGGAATCCCAGCCCTTGCACATCTATGCCACGGAGCGCGTACGCCAAGCCGTCACAACCGATAACCGCTTCTATCGTGCGCTGAACCGCGCTGCCGGACAGGTGACCTGGCATGAATTAAAACTGTATGGGAGCCAAACCCTCCTCACCGCTGACCACCGATCAACCCTGCTGGTCGTGACCACGCTGCCCGTTCCCGGGAAAGTGCCGCTCTATCTGGAAGATCAGGTTGAGCCTCAGATCGACGACAATATCGCGCTGCTCGTGAGTGAGGGGACAGGCGGCGCATCCCTGGGATATGCTCCTTGCGTCGGCGCGAGGAGTCCTGAGGTCGAACGAATCGTGGCGAGCGCCGATTGTCTCTTCTTCGATGGCACGTTTTGGTCGGAAGACGAACTGGTCGCCCTCGGCATTGGATCGAAGAAGGCCCGCGACATGGCCCATTGGCCGTTGGCCGGCGCCGACGGCAGCCTGCCGGTGCTCGCGAAGTCCTGCTCACGCCGCATTCTGATCCACATCAACAATACGAATCCTATCCTGCGGGATGATTCACCTGAGCGGCGCCAAACAGAACAAGCCGGGGTGGAGGTCGCCTATGATGGGATGGAGATCGTGGTATGACTGCGTTTGAAGAACGCATACGGCAACAGGGATTGCAACGCTATCACCACGAGCATCCCTTCCATGTGCTGATGCATCAGGGGCGATTGTCGACTCATCAATTGCAGCAATGGGTGTTGAACCGCTACTACTATCAAACGCGCATTCCGATCAAAGACGCCCTGATCCTCTCGAAGTCGGAGGATCCCGAGTTCCGTCGTATGTGGGCACGAAGACTCCACGAGCAGGATGGCGATGAAACGAGTGCGGGCGGGTTGGCCCTCTGGCGGCGGCTCGGCCGCGCGGTTGGACTACAAGAGGACACACTAAACGACATGCCGTCAGTCGTGTTGCCCGGCGTGCGATTTGCGTGCGATGCATATGTGGCGTTGGTGAGGGAAGCGACCCTGGTCGAGGCGGTAGCCGCCTCGCTAACCGAATTGTTTGCGCCGGCGCTCTTGTCGACGCGCATCGCCGCATGGGAGCGACATTATCCCTGGGTGGATCCCGACGGGCTCGCCTATTTTCGTTCTCGTCTGTCGCAGGCGTCTCATGACAGCCGGGACGCCCTTGCATTTGTCATCGCCCACGCCGTCACCGCCGAAGAGCAGGACCGCTGCATCGCTGCGTTAGTGCGCAAGACGGAGATCCTCTGGCATATCCTGGATTGTCTGTATGCAGCCTATGTGTGCCCACACTGCGGAAGCCGGATTCCCGATGAACGATGCGAGCCGTCCCACATTGTCAGCTAAGGCCCGTCTCCACTACGACCGCCAGCGGGACGCGTTGTTCCTCCTCTGGTCTGAACGGGGTCTCCTGTTGAATCGATCCGCCGGCGAAATTCTAAAGCTCTGTCAAGGTGACGAAAGCGTTTCAAGCATTGTGAACGCCCTCTCCAGTCAATATCCGCACACGCGGCGTCATGTTATCGAAGAGGACGTGCACCGCTTGATCCGCGACCTCTCCCGTCGTGGCCTCCTGACACTGGAATGACCTCTCATGGGTGAACGACCCTACACGCTGACGGCCGAGCTGACCTATCGGTGTCCACTGCATTGCGCCTATTGCTCAAACCCGATTTCCTATGAGGACCGGACACCGCTGGTTACGGATCAATGGTGTCGCCTGTTCGCTGAGGCGGAAGCGATGGGCGTCATGCAGGTCAATTTGACCGGCGGGGAACCGCTGTTGCGAAGCGATCTTGAAGCACTTATCGCACATGCGCACCATCTCGGCTTGTATACCACGCTCATCACCAGCGGCGTACCGCTCAGCCGCCGACGTCTCACGAGACTTCGCGCGAGCGGACTGGACGCGGTCCAATTGTCGCTTCAGTCGACAGATCAAGGGCTCGCGGATCGAATCGCCGGTCTGGTGGTCCATGAAACAAAGCTAGCCGTCGCCCGGTGGACGCGTGCGCTTGGCATACCCTTGACGTTGAACATCGTGTTGCACCGCCAGAACATCGAGGAGATTCGTGACATCATCGAGCTGGCCGAAGGCTCGCACGCAGAGAAGCTCGAACTCGCGAATACCCAGTACTTGGGCTGGGCCCTCATGAACCGCCAGGCCCTGCTGCCGACCAAAGACCAGCTCGAAGAGGCAAGGCGCATCGCCCATGCTGCACGGGAAAGATTGGCGGGCCGGATGGAAATTCTGTTTGTGACGCCCGATTACTATGCCGGCCTTCCACGAGCCTGCATGGACGGTTGGGGCCGGCGTCATCTCGTCGTGAGCCCCGATGGATTGGTATTGCCCTGCCATCTGGCCCACACGTTGCCGGGTCTCACATTCGAGCGTGCGGGTACGAGACCGCTACTGGACATCTGGGAATGCTCTGAAGGCTTCAATCGCTTTCGAGGAGAGGCCTGGATGACCGACACGTGCCGCACCTGTGTCAATCGTACCGTCGACTTTGGCGGATGCCGGTGTCAGGCGTTCCATCTGACCGGTCATCTCGAGGCCGTGGATCCGGCCTGCCGCTGGTCGCCGGATCACCATGTGATTCAAGCTGCCCGTGACCAGGCGGAACAGAAATCCGAGCGAGCGCCACTGCGAAAGAGAACGCTTCAGATGGTGCCATGACGCGAACGATGGACCCGGAGGAGCTTCCATGACGATTCGTCTCATCGCCCTCGTCGCCGCGATGTCCGTGATGGTTCTTTATGCGCAGTGCCTGCGCGCGAGCTCGCTCGCCTTGGACAGCA
>DATIGH010000298.1:0-9203 GCA_035454845.1 Nitrospira sp. | reverse complement strand
AGATACCCGAAGCGCGACATGGCGACGATGCGAAACCCTTCCTCGACCAGTGGGGCGCTCAACTCCAACCCTTGATCGAATCCGCCGCCGGCTCCATGCACCACCAACACGGGTGGCCCATTGCCGGCGACAGCGTATTCGATCGGTCCGCACGATGTCTGGGCCATCTGACTCCCGAGCGACACACGGTCATGAGCGTCTTGAATTTCCGCCCGGTAGAAGTACGTCGTAGTTCCCAGTGCCGCGATAGCCGCACTGGAGGCAATCAACGCGGTGGTTCGCATTCGTCGGCGTGCCATGTGTTGACCATCCCTTCTTCGCCCCTACGCCAGATGATGCAAGATCGGCGAGGCGGGCAGCGGATGTTCATTGACGATGTGCGTATTGCGCCAGGTATTCTACGCCCGCGAGTGAGGGTTTTCATGGAGTCGCGGCTCAAATTGGCCCTACAAGCCGCCGTAGATCTCATTGACGAATGCACAGCTGTCTGACAGACTGCGCCCGAACCCGGTGATCAACAATCCTTCCCGCAACGGAGAGACGCTGCAATGACGTGGACGACGGAACGACCGACAAGCGGAGGCGTTTATTGGCATCGAGCCACTCCCGCATCTCAGTGCCATCCAGTGAAAGTCTACAATGTCGGCAGCTTTTTTTATGTGTGGCCGATTGAAGAGGATGGTCGGGTAGACATCAGAGTGCGTCTCGATGATTGTTCAGGCGAATGGGCCGGACCGATGATGCCTCCGGGATAGAAAGGTTCAGTAGCTACAGTGGGATTCTCGCCTCCTTCATCTATCTCTTGAAGACTCTCACATAAGCATAGGCGGTGTAAGTACAACCTCGCCTCCGACCTCCTGCATAGAACTTTGCCTGTCATTTAAGGCATCCTCAAGAAAGGTGCGAAGGATCTGACGCATGCCCCGAGCTCACCGCCCCGCAGAGACGGATGGTCGACCACGGCCACGCAGGAATCCGCTTCATCCACGGACGTTCTGGGCCCTGGTTCGCAAGTCCGTGTCGAAATGGAACGACGATCCGACCTTACGATTCGGTGCAGGGCTCGCCTATTACACGGCCTTTGCCGTGATTCCCTTGGTGTTCATCGTCGTGGAACTCGCGACGTTCTTCGTCGGGCGCGGTGCGGCGGAGAGTCTGCTGTTGGAGCAAGTCGAACAGCTCATCGGTAATCAAGGGGCGCAGGCCATTGGACAGCTCCTCGATAGTTGGCAGGAAAGCGGTGGGGCAGGTGTCGCAGCAGTGGCGGAAGTGGCCATCCTCCTATTCGCGCTGGTCGGAGCCTTCGATCAATTGCAGGACGCGTTGAATTGGATTTGGGGTGTGGAGCCGAAACGGCAGAATAGCTTGCTGAGTCGATTCCGTCGCCGATTTCTGTCCAGCCTTGGGGTGCTTGGGACAGCCTTTCTTCTCCTGGTGTCGCTGGTCACGGCGGCCGGCGGACAAGCGTTTGCCTCGCAACTCCCCGGGAGTGGTTGGCTGACCCAGAGCATTGTGAGCATCGTCTCATTCGCCGCCGTCACGCTTGTATTTGGTTTGATGTTCAAGCTGCTGCCACAAGCCAAGGTCGCCTGGGCCGATGTGTGGATCGGTGCCGCGGTCACCGCCGCGCTATTTTCCGCCGGAAAATGGCTGATCGTGTTGTATCTCGGTGAGACGCTCCTCGTATCGTTATACGGAAGCGCCGCTCCACTGGTGATCATTCTGCTGTGGGCCTTCTATTCCGCCCAAGTCCTGCTGTTCGGCGCAGAATTCACGGCTGTGTACGCCAACGAGTGCGGCTCAAGACTGGTCGCGGAGGACGATGCGATCGCGGTGCGTGAACCGGCCAAAAGCCATGCAGCAGAAGAGCAATCCGGAAAGCGACGCGCTGACCGCTAGCTGTTTGTGCCTGGAAACACCGGCGAGCCAACGCCGGACGAGAAGGAGGCACGATGACCATCACCGAGGAGCAAGTTGAGGCGGGGCAAGCGGTCTATTCCAACTCGATGCTGGCGTTATATGATTGGCTCGTTTTGCGATTTTCGAACCGGCTGATTTGGCGATGCCCCTCCAAGCACATGCTCGCCCTGTACAACCGGCATGTGACGGCCAATCACCTCGATGTGGGTGTGGGCACCGGCTATTTTCTCGACCACTGCCGTTTTCCGCACGATCACCCGCGGGTGGCGTTGATGGACCTGAACCTCAATTGCCTTCATGCTGCCGGGAACCGTGTCGCACGATATCGCCCGGAGATGTACCGGACGAATGTTCTAAATCCGGTCGACCGGAACATCTCTCCGTTCGATTCCATCAGCATGACGTATCTCCTGCACTGTCTGCCGGGCACGATCAAAACCAAGGCGGCCGTCTTCCATCATCTGAAACCATTGCTTAAACCCGAAAGGAATCGTGTTTGGCGCCACACTGCTGTCGGAGGGTGTGTCTCGAAGTCCGGCCGCCAAGCGACTGATGGCTTTCTATAATTCCAAGGGCATATTCACCAATGATCAGGACGACCTCCAGGGTTTGCGAGCCGTCCTTTCCGAGCATTTCACCAACGTGACCATGGACGTCGTCGGGTGCGCTGCCCTGTTTACAGGTCGTGTGTGAGACCGGAGACACATGCTTCCACTGCATCCACTCCGTTGTCCGAGCGCAAGGCCATGATTGACCGCGTGGATCCTGGCCAGCCCCAGCTTCTCCGATACCATCGTGAATGGTTCCGCGACGACCGCTAGCGGACCACAATGGGCTCGGTCTGTCCAGTGGTGCACATAAGACTCGATGGAATATCGAGTTGACCGGACGGGCGGAATCCCCATGCGGTGGCGAGGGCCTGGCAGGTGAGCCTCCGAATCGTCTTCTCGTTCAGATCGACGCAGTGCGGATAATAGGCCGTGCCTCGCAGCGCCGTGTTTCCTGTCTCCACTGACAACCCACGGACATCGACCGTAACGCTGAACAGCGGGCCGCACTTGGACTCGATCAGCGCCCCGTCCTTCGTGGCTTCCCGTTCGAGAACGAGCACCATCTCGGCCTTCATTTCCCGTGCGACGGCAAGCGCCGCGTTGCGAGTAGACAAATTGTGAGCGATCTGAGGAGCCTGCAAGGGACTTTTCGCAGGCAACAGGAGATTTGCATAGTGATGAGTCCGCAGCCATTCCATCGCCACATCCGCGAGGGGAGGATCGCCCCAGATGAGTATTCGCTGTTCGATAGTAGGAGAGATGGAATGAGAACCGCTAGTGATAGGGAACCTTACGCCGGGCGCCGGCTTGGAAGGGCATCCTTGCAGGCACAGCATGGCGGAGAGCAGACACAGTACCAGAACAGCCAGACTGGTCAACCTCCCTAAAACCATGTTTTGGGCACTTTCGTGTTCTTCACGGTGAGATCGGGAAGGAGCTGTGATAGAGCATATTGATAATCAGACAGTGGCAACGCACTGTTGCCATACGCCCCTCTAGGGGGAATGACATCGACGTGAATTTGGGATCCCTTCTCCAATGGCGTGATGACTACGTGGATCTGCACGACCGCAGGACCAAAGGCTGTCGACATGCCGTACCGCTCCCCATGGATCGCCCGTCCTGGCGCGGCATCCGTCTCTTTCGCACTGCGGTTGTCATTCAACCGGTAGCCACTGATCTTCAACGCAGTCTCAACGGCCTTCACGACAGAGTCGCCCGAGAGAGTGGTGGACAACACTGCGCTCGAGATCCTGCGCGACTCATCAGCGCAGCCAATGCTTACGCTGGTGAGTAGGATAAGGCAGCTCAACAAGGTGCTGTTTGCGATGTCGCATCGCGTCTTCGGCATGACGGGATTGTAAAGCTTTCCCCTCGCTTTTTAACCAAGAAAAAGCGGAACGAAAGGCGTATAACGCGCGAGATGACCTCAGGCTAAGGAAGGAGAGCACACATGAGTATTGAATTCACCCGACACGTTCTGCTTTGGAGCGCAGTGCTCAACTACGGGATCCTGCTTGTATGGTTTCTCGTCTTTGTGTTCATGCATGACTCGCTGCGGCATCTCCATGGCAGATGGTTTCGTCTGTCTGACGGGCAATTCGATGCTCTGCACTACGGCGGTATGGCGGTGTACAAGATAGGTGTGCTGTTGTTGAATCTCGCGCCATTGCTCGCGCTGAGTATCCTCGGCTGACGAACAAGGTTGTTTTAGCTGACCGAATGAACTGCTCGTGGACGGATCTGCAAGAAGTCTTGATGCACCGGGATGCGGTAGCCACCATCGGGAGACGCAAAGTTGGCCTGGACATAGGCTTCCACGTCTTGCCTCGTAGGCGCTTCCTGGATGTCGAGCAGATTGAGCATAAATTCGGCGACCGCATAGGTTTTGGCCAAATCGGGCGTGACCACGTGAGCGGGATCGAGCGTCGTCACGACCTCGTAACGATCACCGTGTTTCAAGCGAAAGCTCTCGGCGGCCCGGCGCAGTTCGAAGCGGTGTCCGAAGAAATGATGAACCATGTTCATGCACCCGCTTTCGCGGTGTTGAAGAACGACAATCGTAATGCCCGTCGGGGACATCCATGACGCGAGGCGCTCAAGGTGGGCCATCCAGTCCACGGCAGGAATGTAATAGAGCGTATGGGAACACAAGACGAGGTCGCCCTGCGAAGCCGGTTCAGCCGTCATGATCGGCTGGCCGATGGCCTCGGCAAGAGGGAGGACCTGTTGCAACTGCTTCAGCAAATATTTGTTCGGCTCAATCGCGATGGTGCGTTCGAACGTGGAAGCGAAGGTCTTAGTGACCTCGCCGTTTCCTGCGCCGGCGTCGATAAAGACCCTGTGCTCCGGAAGACGATCGACGACCTGCTGGAGCCAGTGTTTAGCGTTTCGTTTTTGGTCTGTGTGGTCCAGGAAGATTTGGAAGGCCTGCTTGTAGGCCTCACCTTGGGAATCGAAAATGCGAACGCGCTCCTGCTCCGCCATTAGGGTCCTCCGCTGGGTGGTGGCTGCTATTGAGGCCAAGCGACCGACCGGACAGGATCGATACGCACGCCGGATCGGTCTTTCAAGCCGGAGTGGAGGAACTTGACAAGGAATAAAATACTATTAAGAATCTCGTCCCGCTCCGCACTCGGTCAGGTCGTATGACGCCGAGCAGTATGCTTGAACGCGATGCGTAAATAAACTGCGAAGGTTCATGATGGAACCAGATTTTTGGCACCAACGGTGGGAGAAAAACGAAACGGCGTGGCACGAATGCAAGGGCAACGCCCTCCTGATCAAGTATTTCCACGAGCTGTCGTTAGCCAAGGGGAGGCGTGTATTCGTTCCCTTATGCGGGAAAACACTCGATATATCCTGGCTCCTATCCAACGGCTACCGTGTGGCCGGAGCTGAATTGAGCCAGCGCGCCATTGAGCAATTATTCATGGATCTGGGTATGCAACCAGACATCTCACGTCTTGGAGAACTCGAACTGTGGAGCGCGAAGAACGTCGACATTTTTGTTGGCAATATTTTTGCGTTGACGAGGAAGATGCTGGGACCCGTCGATGCCGTATATGACCGAGCCGCGTTGGTGGCCCTCCCCGCAAGCATGCGCGACCGGTATATCGCGCACCTCACAGGCATCACGGCGAACGCACCGCAGTTGCTCATTTGCTACGACTATGACCAGAGCGTCATGGAAGGCCCTCCATTCTCAATCAGCGGCGAGGAAGTCCTCCAGTATTACAGAGCGACGTATGATGCCAAGCTGTTGGCGAGCGCAGAGGTACCGGGGGGATTAAAGGGAAAATGCCCCGCCAAAGAGCATGTGTGGTTGCTCCGGTCTCGATGACGTCATGATCGCTCTGCCGCTCCACCACGGGCGAACACCATTCAGTCTAAGCCGCTAGGAACCTTCGGGAGAGTGTGGCGGCCTTCCGCATCGGTCAGTTTTTCCAGCGACTGCAAGGGGTTGGTTCAACTAGGGGAATCCCCAGTTATGAGGGATGTCGCGAGACCCGAAGATATGAGCCGCGCTGAAGATAGACAGCAAAAACATTGAGGAGGCGTTATGCATCGGCTTCCTACTGTACCCTTCGAAAGGCCCATGCCGGCCCCTGACGAGCTAGATGAACGCGAGCTTTCAAGCGACGATTCGGCCTTGACCCGGCTGAAACTGGGAACAACGTGGGTGTGCGCCACCCTGCTGGGTGTTGCGGCACTGGCGTATGCGTCGATTGCGCCACTGGCACCATCGACGACCATGATGGTTCTTGGAGTGCTCCTGGTTTGCTACGCAGGGTATGGTTATTTCCTTCCGAAAAAACACACCATTCAATTTGCAGACTCGCTGTACTACATGGGCTTCCTGTGGGCGCTCTTTGCCCTGATTGCAGCGTTCGTGCTCTGGCCTGCTCCTAAACTCACCACGGACGCTGTCCTGACGACCTTCGGCTATGCGCTGGTCACCACTTTTGGAGGAATGCTTCTCCGGCTGATGATCATCCAATTTCAAGACACGCAGCCCGACCGACTTATGCATGCTCAAGACACGATTGATCGACGCGTGGAGGCACTCGTCCAGGAGCTCAACGAAGCGACGCGGGAAATCACGATCTTCAGAGCTCGGGCTGTCAGTGATCTGGGCGCCACGTTCGATGAGCTGGTGCAGTCATTAACCGAGATCCGTGGACAGATCGCCGAGCAACATCGCGCGGCGGCAAAGGGGATGAGAGAGGCGATACAGATTCCCCAAGAAATGCTCACTGGTGAGATAGGCAAACTCGTCGCTGCCTTGGGAACACAGGGAGAACACCTTGAAAAGGCGGCGCACGACCTGGAACAGCGCTTGCGGAAAGCCTCGGAAACCGTCACGGCATTCGGCAATTCGTTGGTTCGGGCGGAAGCCGCAGAGCAGGTCGGAGCCGCCATCAATCGTCTGTCCGGCAAGATTCAAGAACGAACCGACGAATTTGTTGAAATGACCACGGCATTGGAGAAGAGTCGTACAGAGTTGGACGGCCAACTCATCAGCTTGCAGTCGCTCCGATCGGCCATGGCGACGGTCTCCACGCGGTTATCGGCCTTTGAAACAGAATTGAATGATATCTCGCCTGCGTCGCTGTCGGCAGAGGTCAGAGACGGCCTCATGAATGTCCAGAAGGCCATCCGTTCGAGCCTCGACGCGAGCACAGCGATCGAGTCCACGATGCGGGATGTCTTGTTTTTCATGAGGGAAAGAGTGAAGGAGGAGCGTTCCAGTGGGAGAAACTGAATCGCGTTCAGGCTGGGTCTTTGGATTATCACTCGTTCAAGTGATTCTTCTGCTCTTCTTTGCGGTGGCGCTCCTCTATGTGACGGAGTACGTGGAGGGGAGTGGGCAGGAACCACGCCAAGGGGGAGGGGAGGCGCACATTCAAGGTGCGAGCGTCGAGGCGAGCCTGAATGCGGTGAGGGAGAAAAATGGCGAGTTACAGAAACAGCTTGGCGACATGACCATGTTGGTCGACGAACTCAAGCTCATGGTTGGCGCGAAGAGTCCCTCGAAGGAAGGGTTTCAAGAGGCCATCGAGAACTTAAAGCGAGGGTATGCCCTCTGTCAGAAGGATGAGAATACGTTGATCGAAGCCACAATTGAGCATGGTGAAGAAATCCTTCACGTGATCGGAGAGATTCCGTCCGATCTGACAGTACAGTTGGCGAAGGGTGATCAAATTTCAGATCTCGAAGAAATGATCTCGTTTATTCAAGACGTGTATGAATACGAGAAAGACCACAAATGCCGATTCAATTACCGACTGAAGTATGCAACCGATAACGACTATCGGAAGGGAAGAGACAGCTACGAAAAATACTTCTATCCCGAAAAAATACTGCGAACGGGCTGAGGGTCAGGCGCGAGGCTCTTCCGGCCGAGTGAAATTTGAGATGGAGCTGGTGTCTTCAATATTGATCCCCGGTTATCCCTCCCCGCACACACCACACATGGAAGGTAATGGTCTTGAAGCCATAGCTCACCCGTCCGGTGTCGAAAAAGACCAGCCACGCGCTGTTCGGATTGCCTGCCATGGTTGTTGCCGACCAATATACGTCCGCCTGAGCGTTGGTGAATGGATGACCTAGTGGGAGGGTGGACCCTGTTCTCATGGAGGGATCGACCAGACTAGCGAGTTCAGAAATCGACGGCAGGCGCCAGCCTTTCCGGCCACCGACGTCTTTGTCGGCGCAGGCGTTACGAGCATCGGACCAGGACAGCTCTGTGGTTTCGAGAGTCTTTTCCCACACGAGACCCGTCTCATCGTCTCGTACCGCCGCATTTCCGAAGTCAGTCAAGACAGTGAACCGCGAAGCACTCGGCAGCTTCTTGCCCCAGTTTTGGAGGAGAAGGGCAGGAGCATCAGCAGTGGAAGCTGCACAGGCACCGTTCCAACCAGCCTCGAGAGCAAGCACAGTCCCAATCAAGAAAGAGCCCCGCACTAAACGCATGAAAATGTGAGAGCGCCGGCTCATGCTTTCCATGCATCCCTCCTGGTTATGTTATATGGTCGACTCTGCTGGGTAGCTTGCATAGAGAGGTGCAAGACGTCAACACCCTTCTTCCCATGAAGAGGGAACGTGTAATTACACTGGCAGAAAAATGAAGCTTAAGGCACAATCCTGAATCCTTTTCCCAGGAGCAGGGCTCTTATAGGCAACAATTTCATCCACCGTTCGGTTCACAAAGGAGGCTGCCATGTCTAAGATCAGTGCGTTCATCCGTGGTCTCATGGTGTCAGGCGTGATGCTCGTGGGGGCCATGCCAGTGACGGCCGTCGCTGCGGACTCATCGTCGCCGGCGACTGGATACGATTTACACGTGCAGGCGCCCCACATGATGCCCGATGGAACGCCGGGCGGCCCGTACCATCACTATTGCAAGGGAATCTCCGATCAAATTCTTCAGTGTCTCTTGTTTGAATCGACCGATCCCAAGGCGGCCTTGGTCGGAATCGAATACTTTGTCGCCAAGGACCTGTCGAGAAAGCTCCCTCCAATCCAATGGCATCGCTACTTCCATGATCATAAGGTCGAGATTGAGACCGGCCGAGTCCAGGTCTTGGATATGCCGGAAGACAAGGCAAAAGCGGTCGCCGAGGCCGCGTCCAAAACGGATGGAGTGATCTACCATCTGTGGCAGAAGGGGCTTGAGTTCCCCGACGGAAGCGTCAGCTTCCCACAGTCCTTGGGACATAAGTTCCCGGG
>DATIGH010000297.1:0-3690 GCA_035454845.1 Nitrospira sp. | reverse complement strand
TGAGACAGGTCCTCCACCTTCAGGAATCGCCGCAACGCACGGCCCTGGCGTTTGCGATCGGTGCCGGCATTGCGTTCTGCCCTTTATATGGTTTCCACATGATCCTCGTGGGGCTGTTCAGCTGGGCGTTCAAGCTCAATTTCATCGCCTTGCTGGCCGGCGCGCTGATCAACAATCCATGGACGATCGTCCCCATCCTAGGGGCGACCTATTGGACGGGCGCAATCTTATTGGGGCGCTCGGAAAGTCCGGCATTCGACTGGGGCGAACTAGGGTTCCGCGCCATTTACGACCAAGTCATGCCATACGCCGTCCCGTTCGCATTGGGCGGTGTGGTGTTGAGCGCGATCGCCGCTGCCCTGTCGTATCCATTGGCGCGCTATCTGATCACGAAACATCGGCAGCGAGCGCACCATGCCGAGCCATTGCCGCCCCCTGATGCGCTACGTTAAGATGCTCCGGCGCCCATGGCACGGCAGACGCCCCCCCGCCCATCCCACGCTCCCTACGAAGGATCGGCACTTATCGCTGATCCGATTCACAAGTACGTGTCCTTCACCGTTCCGTTGAGCCAGCCGGATCCGCATGAGCGGACCGAAAAGGATTTGATCGACAGTCCCTGGGTGCAGCGCCTGCGGCAGATCTATCAACTCCAAAGCGCCCGCTGGGTCTACCCATCCGCCGAACATACACGCTTCGTACATTCCATCGGCACCATGCACGTGGCCGGCCGTTTCGCGCGACATCTCTATCCATTCCTCGTCAAAGCGGCCGCAGACGTTCCCTCGGCCAATTATATCGAGGAGTTTCTGCGCGTGACGGCCCTCGTGCATGATATCGGTCATGGTCCGTTCTGCCATTTCTTTGATGACAACTATTTACACGCGCTGCAAACGAGCCATGAAAAGCTGGGGCAGATCATCATCAGAGACCATCTTGGGCCCCTCATCAAAAAGATCCGTCGCAGTCCGTCCGGCGCGTTTGCGAAAGGCGAAGAGCTCAATCCTGACCATATCGCGCATGTGATTCTCAAGGAAAAGGGCAAGGACAATTCACGCCTGCCGCGGTGGCTCAACATGCTGCAGCCGGTCATCTCGGGCAGCTACACGGCCGATAACCTGGATTACGTGCTACGCGATTCGTATATGTGCGGCGTTGCCGTAGGACCGGTCGATTTGACGCGGCTGATCCACTACACCATCGTCACCGACAAGGGATTCACCATTCATAAGACCGGTCTGCCCGCCCTGCAGATGTTTTTGAACACCAGGATGTATCTGTATTCGAATGTTTATTTTCACCGGACGACCCGAGCAATCGACATTCACTTGCGCGATATCTTCGGCGAAACCATGAAGCTTCTGTTCCCGCACGATCCGCGCAAAAAGATGGAGGAGTATCTGACGTTCACGGATTGGTCCCTGCTCGAGGCCGTGCGCAACTGGAAAACATCGCGTATCGCCGCCGAGCGTCGCCTGGGAAACGAATGGGCAAGGATTTTAGGCCGAGACGTGAAGTGGAAAATGGCCTACAGCACGGTGCTGAAGGAAAAGGGACAAGAGCGCGGGATGGATTTCCCCAGCCATCAGCATTTTGAAAAGCAGATCAAAAAAGAGATGCCGCGGAGGCTCCAACATGTCATGTTCCGCGTGGACATGGCGCCGCTCGATCCCCGGCCAGACCCCAAGGACCAGCGCGGCATCCCGCTGTACGTCTATGATCCGGGAACCAGGATGGTCTCCACCGAACCGCTCGAGGAATTCCTCGATTTGCTGCCCACTCGGCTCGTGCAATTTCGCATTTACTCGTTGGATCACCGGCACGATGCGATGCTGTCCCGCGCCGCGGCCACGATCCTCAACAAGACGCCGTCGAGCATCGAATCGAACTATTAGCCCGCTTATTCATGACGGTTCGTGACGAAACCGCCAAGACGCCAAGCGAGACGGGCACGCGGAGCCGCGAGGAAGGAAGGCATACTTGAAACAGTACGTCGACCGACCGAGCGGCGAGCCTGCCCGCTTGGATGCGGGAAACCGGCAGCCAAGCCTGTCGCAGCGGCGTATCGGTGGTTGCAGTAGAAGCGTTCATGAATAATGCGGGCTAAGCTGAGACCTTCAACGAGCGCGTCTCCCACAACAGAGACTTCATCTGTTGAAGGACTTTCCGCTGCGTAAACGACGGCCCGTCGATGTCATGACGATCGGATGGAAAACGTGCCTCGAACTGTTCAATGACCACCCGTGCCTCATCGTCCCGGCCGGCTCTCAGGAGCAAGTCCATCAGCCGCAGAAAGGCCGGAACTACGTAGGGAAGATGCCGTTCCTCTTTGGCCCGATCGATGACGTAGCGGAGCCCTTCGATGGCCACCGCTGGCTCGGTTTGCCCAAAACACCACCCCTCAAGCAGGTGCATGCTGATGCGATCCGTATCGGCGCTGACACTCTTGCTCCAGGCCCCTTTGGCCAACGCTAAGACCTCTGCGGAGGTCAGCCGGACGGGATTTTTTTTCGACGCCTGCTGAAGACGGGTGACGAGTTGCCTGGCTTCCAACCAGCCTCCGTAGAGCCCAATCATCTGCCCCTGACAAGGGATGGATCCGCTGCAAGGGCTGTCAAGCGGAGAGAAGCCGATCTTTCCCACATGCCAAGGCAGGAAGACGCGTCCTTGCGCCTGGGCACAGGCGGCGCAAAACGGCCGATCATTGGGCATGACGTAGAGGTAAAATCGCGCAACCGAGCGGTCAAACACATCGATGGCTTGTATCCGTCCGGAACGAACCTGAAACTGGTGGAAGAGCCACAATCCCAGCAGCGCCAGGATACCTAACAGATAGAGCGTGAGTTCTGCTGTGAGTTCCATATGGACCTCGAACGAAACAATGCCGCGATTCGCAGCATAGCACTTCGACGCACGCACCCAAGAGAAAACGCAAATCGCGTCACTTCATTGCTTGACGGAAAGCGGCTCGGGTGTGACCTCAGAGCCTGGACTTGCGGGATTCGGCGGGGAGCCGTTCTTGAAAGGGAGGTCGAGGAGGGCGTAGGGGTTGACCCGGGCGCCGTTGAGTTTCACGCCCCAGTGCAGATGCGGCCCGGTGGCACGGCCGGTCGCTCCGACCTTGCCGATGGTTTGTCCGGCACGCACAAGATCGCCATCCTTGACCAGAATCTCAGAGAGGTGAAAATACATGCTGTAGAAGCCTAATCCATGATCCACAAAAATGCCTCTGCCCGAAAACACATGATCCACGGTAAGCCGCACCACACCGTCGTTAGTCGCGGCCACGTCGGTCCCCAAGGGCGCACCGATGTCTTCCCCATTGTGCGGATTGCGCGGCTGACCGTTCATGATTCTGACACTGCCAAAGATGCCGGTGCGCTTGCCGTTCACCGGTTCGACAAAACTGCTGTGCCATAACCGTAGAGCGGAATTATCCGCCAGTGCCTGCCGCACCTGCTCTTGCTCTCTCTTCCAGCGAGCCAGCGTCTTGTCGTCCAGATCGACCTTGTCTTTGGGAAGTTTGAGGTGCTCGACGGCGAATTTCTCCTTGGTCACCAACACATGGTAGCTGCGATGCTTGGCCGGTTGCTCGCCGTTCTTGATCGTCACCGCGAGCTCATACGTGCCGGGAGCATCCTGCATATCGATGCCGACCAACCCCAGATACCCGGCCGGTTCTCCGGTCCG
>DATIGH010000296.1:0-3071 GCA_035454845.1 Nitrospira sp. | reverse complement strand
GGCGGTCGCTGTGATCCTGCTGGCAGCGGTGAAACATGTCGAAAATCCAATGCGCGTGACAGTGCATGAGGATGCTCGAGAAGCCGTCGAATGGGTCGAGCGAGCTGTTCTCCCAAAATATTTTCCGCGGAATCGTCAGCGACGGAAACTGCAGATCCCGATGCAGACAGGTCGTGTACCCAAACCGATAGCCGGCCTCCGCAACGCAGGACACAACGGAGGGATTGAAGCGGCCGTCCGGGTAGGCGAAGTGCGACACCGGCTTGCCCAGTTTTTCCTGTAGCGTCAGCAGGGATCCCACGATCTGATTCGTCATGCGCTTCGGATTCTCAAGCGTGAGCAGCGCATGCGTTTGCGTATGCGAACCGATCGTCATCCCGGCGCGGTCAAGCGCACGCACCATATCCCAGTTCATGGATTGCAGCGCGGGGAAATCCTCGTCCCGTATCTTGACGATCGTCTCCAAGGCTTCGATCGCCCTCCGAAGCTGTTTCTGCGTCAACGTCGTGAAGAACAACCGCATGGTGGCGAACGGATCCCCGATCACGTCCTTCAACCCATGGCGTCTGGCGAGCGGGACTTGATGGCGCTCGCAGAGCGTCGTCAAGCGATCGGCATCGTATCGGATCATGGGCAATGCGCGCGAGAGGAGCAGAAACAGCTTGTCGTAAATCTGCAGGTGCCGGCGGCCCAGAGTTTCCGTGACCACAAAGATGCCGGCCGGGATGCCCTTACGTTTCAACAGCGGAAGGGCATGGTGATAGACACCGGCGTATCCATCGTCAAAGGTGACCGCCGCCAGCGGCTCGTTGAACGAGTCACCGTCCTCCAAGCGCTGGCCCAATTCGTCCAGAGTCAGGAAGCGAAAATGTTGTCCGAGCCAATCCAGTTGCCGCTCCAGCATGCGCAAGCTCACCAGGTTCGGGAGAATCGCCCGTCCCTGGTGCATGCGGATGTCTTCGACCACCGAGTGGTAGCCGATAACCAGCGGAATATGCTTGGTGGCATTGAGGGTTTCAATGACGCTGTTCGCACCGGTCCATCGCAATCCGGCAGCCAATGCCGTCTTTACCATCCTGCGCAGCGCCATGTCATGCTCCCATGCGGCTCTTCGTGAGACGGTCGAGCATCGGTTGCGGAAGCCAGCGGCGTGCGGCGTGCTTCCCCTGCGTCTCGGCCTCGAAGGAGGCGCGACACAGCCATCCCCGCCAGGAAGGTGGAAACAGATGCACCCGCGACAGGTCCCGTGTTTCTTTGGCCCAGCGGAACTTATACGCTTCCGTCCCGTGGAGCAGATCGTATTCCTCTGCCCCTTCCGCCAGCGCATGTTTGATCGCGAGGCCCATCGTCACCAATCCGACGCTGTACTTCCTCCAGGCGGGGTCATACCCGGACTGGTAAAAATAAAACCGGCCCCCCCTTCGGAAACCGTACAGCCCGCCAATAGGACGCCCGTTCATGCGCAGCAGGAACAGGCGAAGCCATCCGCGTTCAAGGGCGGTCCGGCTGAACGCTTTGTGAAACACCAGTTCTCGTGCCGTCTGCATCGCCTGGGAGCCGCCTCGTTCGCGCCAGGCGACCGCGTGAAGCGACAGGAATGCCTGCAGGGCCTCGGGGCGCTGATCCTCTTTTTCCACCATGTCGAACTCGAGCACTCCTGCCTTGCGCAGGTTCTTCAGCCGCCGCGTAAAGTTATAGCGGTGATTCGCGCCGAGCGAATCCAGATAGGACTCCCAGGTGTGGCCGCGCAGCGTGATGTACGGACAGCTCTCGATCGTGCTGCGCCTGACTTGCCAACCGCTCAACTCCAGTTCCTTGACCATGCCGTCGGCTTCCGCGGCACGCGCCGGAAGATGACTGAGAGTCATCAACGGTTTCGAGCGGTTGAAATAATCCGTCAAGCCCACCCGCACCATGTCCTCTTCTCCGTGTCTGACAATGAGGTCCAGATAATCGGAGCCGACAACGCCGGTTCCGAGAAACTCGGTGGATTGATGGCTCATGAATCCACCGAATCTCCGCTGACGCGAGAAAAACGGCGCAATGCCCAGCAGCTGGCTTTGGCGTCGGACGGTGACCAGACGAAGCGTCCATTCGTCGCGTTCGAAGCAGCGCCACCAGGTCGTGAGCCATTCGGGCGTGAGGAACAGACAATCCTGCTCGCTATGTTCCAGCAGGTCGGTCCATTCATCAACGAGATGCGAGAGCCTTCCGGCGTCCTCGATGATCGTGATCAATAAGTTATTCGACGTGCGGAAGGACAGGCGATCGGCCTCCTCCGGCGGTTGGAGACAGCTGTAGTCATGAATGTCGATGCCCTGCCGGACGACCTGAGCCGGCAGGCCGACCATCACGCTGTTGGGCGGCACATCGTCCAGGACGACGGCATTGGCGCCGATCACGGACGCCTCGCCGACCGAGATCGGCCCCAGTAACTTCGCCCCTGCGCCAATCACACAGCGATCGGCGATCACCGGCACGCCCCATCGGCGGGAGCGCCCTCCGATCGTCACGTCATGTCCGATCGACACGTACCGCCCGATCTTTGTGCGCTCGTGCAACACGATGCCCAGCCCCCCGTAGGCCAGTTCCGTGCCTTCGCCGAATTCCACCGACATGGGAATCACGGCCCGATACAGCAGGAATATGGCACCATAGGCCACCTGCGGAATGAGCGGAATTCGGCGCTGGTAGCACCAGTGACCGACCCGATGGATTGCCAACGCGTTCATCGTCCCAAATACTCCGGCATGCCAGCTTCAGTCGTGCAAACGTAGGCCGAGCCGTCGACCGGCCGATCGGACGACCTGATACAAGGGATGTTCGTAGAGGCGCGGCAGCAAACTGAATTTGAAGCGATGCAGCCATCGAGTGCGCATGCGGTTCGGGAAAATGAACACCCAGGAGTGCGCTCTCGTCTGACTCGTCCATTCCAGCTTCCACCGTTCCGCGTCGCCGAGAAAGTCAACCTCGCTGAGTTTGCGTTTCCATGCGTCCCGCAGCATCCACTCGCAGAGCAGCAGCGACGGCGCAAAGGGCGCATAGTGCGGATCATAGCCGGATTTTAAAAT
>DATIGH010000295.1:0-7759 GCA_035454845.1 Nitrospira sp. | reverse complement strand
CGAAACAGCGGACGACATACGCGCCCGCGGCAAAACCACATTCAAATAGACGCGGCAGTTACTTAGCGGCTCAGCCGTGTTATGAAAGGAGGCCTTTATGAAAGCCTTGGTTCACCTGGTCATCGCCCTCCTCTTGTCCTGGCCTGGTCTTGTCTGGGCTGAAGAGGAGCCACACGGCGGTTACCGAGGCATCGCGACCATGTATTACACATTGATCTGGGGAATTCTCGCCTATGGATTATGGGATGCCTTTGGGAAAAAAGCGCTGTATATCGGCGCACCGGTGATCGCTATCATTATCTACTTCCTGCTCCCATCGACGTAAAGCCGAGGCACCGCGAAGACCGAGAAAAAATGAACGCCGAGGCGTCAGCTGCCCCGGCGTCGGCGTATGGCAAACCTTCTCTGATCACGTGAATCCCTGAGGCAAGCCACCGGACGGCGCGAGGATCTCCTGAAATACACCGGCCAACTCGAGCAGCGCCTGGCTCCCGTCCCCGACATACACCGAACCGTGCATCGTCGCCAGGGTCCTTGGACGCAAGGCCGCCAAGCGTTTGAGCGTGGCATCCGTGAGCGAGCAGTACGGCAGGTAATTCGCGAACGGTCCTTGCTGGTACTCCACGAGTACGTTTCGACACCGCTCAATGATGTCCGACTGCGTCACCGGCTCGACGTTCCCCACCTGATGGAACAGGTCCGAGCACAGCAACGTCCCGTGTGTCTCCTCGAAGAGGAGACCTGCTTCCCAGCAGTGCGGCACATGCGGCGTCGCAAGAAAACGAAAGCGACAGTGTCCCGTTTCTACGACTTCGCCGTCCGTTAACCCCTTGGCAGGACGCAAGGCAAGACAGTCGTCGATGCTCACCAACTTGCCCACAAGGCTGCACACGGCGTTGGAGTCCGGAGCCAGCGCCTGCCATTCCGGCAGCGTGCCGCACTCATCCGCCTCCAAATGACTGAACGCGATCCACCGCAGACGAGCCGGATTGATCAGCGAGGCGACCGCCTCCTTCACCACCGGAAACAGAAGTCTCGGACCGGTATGAAACAGCAATGGCTCCTCATCACGTACAAGGAACTGACTGAACTGCAGATTGAACGGCTCGACGAACGTCGTGATTTGGAAGAGATCCGGTGCCACTTCGGTAATTTTCGTCATGGCGTGTCCTGTATGAAATTTGTGATCCTACGCTCACGGCTCGCGACTTCGACCAGTCCTCTAGGAGTCGAGTCCTATGGCGGCAGCACGTAATCCCGACCCAGATGGGCAGTCTTGAACAATCGAAACTGCATTTTCTCCACGTCCAGAAAGGGATACTGGGCTTTGATCAACTGTTTGTAGTGTGCAAACCCTTCACGCCCTCCCGGATAGTACCGCCATATTGTCGGTTCCTTGTAGCAGTCCAATCCGAAATGCCCGATGTACACCAGTTCCCCTGCTTTCACCGTGAACGTCCCGCCGATCGGCTTGCCTTCTTCGTAGAGTCTCGCACGACCAACGCCTGCAATCTTTCCATCAGGTCCTGATCCTGTCACCTTGATGGCGAAACTCGCCAAGCCATACTCGCCAGGATCCAAGGCCAGAACATAGTTCGTGGCTGGTCCCCCTCCAACAGAGGGAAGGCCTTCGATGACCACATCGGCCATGACATCGTCTGCCATGGTCTCTCGCGGCAACCGGTCGAACCCGAAAGAGAGCAATTGTGCGTTCACGAATTGCGCACAGTTCCAAGTACGGCCCCAGAGCGCCGACAGGACGACCAATCCTTTGGTCGGATCTTTAGAAGACTCTACAGTCGCTTCATCACTGGGTCGCGAAAGACCGGATGACGCACAGCCGCATAGGAGCACGAGCCCTACGAGGAGCGACGCAAACCGCTTCACCATTTCACCATGCGCAAGGGCATGTCATTCCACGACCCAAATTGTAAAGCCCTTCGCGTCGCGCAGTAACTGATTCGTCACACCGCCACCGAAGAGCCGCTTGGCCCGGGATGTCCCATGCCGTCCCACGACGATAGTCTCATGCTTTCCGTCTCGCGCCTCTTCGAGTATGTTTCTGGCGATATCGTCCTCATGGCCGATCTTCAACTCGACCCGGCGCTTGTCGACGCCTGATTGAGTCAATATCTCGCGCGCCTCGATCAGGACTGGACACTCGGATTCTGTTTCCTGCCGGATCCATGCTTCTTGCTCCTCACGCAATTGGTCACTCAGTTGGGCTTCAGCGATAGGATTCTCCGATCCGCCATGTTCTAGCAAGCCCCGAGGCATAGGTTTGAGGACGTGAAACAGCGTGACGGCAGTATGGGGTGAATCGCGCAGAAGCGATCCCACATACTGTACCGCGCGGTGGGAATTCTCAGACTCGTCAACAGCCACAAGAATTCGCATAGAGTCCTCCATGGTAGGCGAGATCGAATAATGGATTCCCATATACTATTCCCCATGGACCGGGCGATTCTAGGGACCGCCCCTCTAAAGACCTCTTCGCGTTTTTCTGCTACTCTTTCTCGCATGCCTTCTCGTGTCAACTGCCGTTCTCCTCGCCGCCGCCGACGGTCGCTCCGCCGCTCCACGTTTGAGAACATGTTGCGCTTTACACGGTGGCGCTGGCGGGAGCTGCTCATGTTCGTACACGCGGTCTGGAGGGCGCATCCGGCCATACAGATCCCCCTTACCGCGCTGATGGTTCTCGTGGTCTGGCTGGGCGTCAATTGGACATACCAGGCCATCAAGAAACCGAGCGAAGTCCTGTTTCCATTGGACAACGCCTTTGAAAAGAATCTCGCCGACACCTGGCAGGAGTACGGCCCGCTCTTTCGTGAGCATGCGACGGCCGTCATCACCCCTGAATTGCTCGCCGCCCTGGCCCAAGTCGAAGGCAGCGGCAATCCCATCGCACGCACGTATTGGCGGTGGCAGTCGTCGTGGAATCCCTTGCAGTGGTACAGGCCCGCCTCGAGCGCGGTGGGCATGTACCAGATCACGTCTGGCACGTTTGAAACCGCCAAACGCTATTGCATTCACGATCACAGGGTTGCCGAAGACGGTCCCTGGCACGACGTGCGTTCCTGCTGGTTTAATGGGCTCTACACACGCGTGCTGCCGAGCCATGCAATCGAATTGACGGCTGCCCTCCTCGACCGGCAGGTCGCACAGGCGATCAAGGCCCATGCCGCCGCGAGCCTTCAGCGGAAGCAGGATCTCGCCGCCATTATTCACCTGTGCGGTGCCTCGGTCGGACAGGCCTACGTCGCGCGCGGATTTCGCTTGGCTCCCCGGCAGCGCTGCGGAGATCACGAGGTCCGGAGCTACCTGGCGAAAGTCAACCGGACGAAGCAGCAGTTCGCCCGCCTTGCGGCGCGGTGAGCCGAAGGCTCGAGGTGAGGATTTCCTCGGAACTACCTGAATAGACGCTGGGAATTCGGCCCGGGCGGCGGGCTAGCAGCAGCCCGGCCTCCTGTGGTACCGTAATGTCACACTCGCCATTCGATCGTAAGGCCATCTCAACCGATGAAGATCATTCAGGCAGGACGACTCCTGTTCATCACGCTTGTGTTCGTATCGCTCGCCGGCTGCGCAGCGACATCGCTGTTATACAATCATGCCGACTGGCTGATTGCACGCCAGATCAACGGCTACTTCGATCTCAACCGTTCTCAAAAAATGTTTCTCTCGTCGCGACTGAACGGGATTTTGACCCAACATCGTCATGAAGCGCTGCCTCGCTATGAATCGGTGTTGCGCCAGGCCGAAGAACGCGTCCAGGACGGGATCACTACGGACGACCTTGACTGGGCGTTTGGCCAATACGATCAGCTGAGAGCCGATCTGTTCGGCCGCTTCGTGTTGGATGGAACGGAATTTGTCCGCCAGGTGAACGATTCCCAGGTCAGCCGGCTCAAGAAAGCCTTGCAGAGCCGCCTGGCGCGCGAGGAGGCCCTGCTTCAGGACGATGTCGCCAAACGCCTTTCCAAGCGGACCGAGCGAATTCTTGGCTTGGCGAGAGAATGGCTTGGTATGCTTTCCGCGCAACAGGAGCAGGAGATCACGCGGCTGAGCATGAACTTTCCGGATACGCTTCCCGCCTGGTATGCCCATCGAAAGCACCGCCATGAGCAGCTCCTGGCCCTGATGGAATCGCGAAACAGCGACCAGACGGGCGCGCGCCTGGAGGACTGGTTAGTCCATCAGGACATGGACACGGATCCGCATTTCACGGAGATGACAAAGCAGTTCCGCCGGCACATCACCGGCCTAATCATCAGTCTCGACCGCTCGGCGACCGTAGCGCAACGCCAGCATTTTCTCTCGAAAGTGGATGAGCTCGCGGCCACGATCCGCCGGCTACAGGCCGCGTAACCCTTCACTCGCCGACAAGCTGTCCCGTCTCCGGATCGATCACCGCAAACATGGCTCGAGACCGGCCTCCGATCCGGGTGAACTCTCCACCCACAAAGACCTTGCCATCGGAGACGACAATAGACCGGACCAAACCATCGGCATTGGGATTCCATGCAGTGAGCTCACCCGTCGCCTTGTCGATGGCGGCCAGCCGATTTCTGGGTTCACCCCCGATTGTGGTGAACAATCCCCCGACGTAGAGACGCAGGCTATCATCGAACAGTGTGAAGACCGTATCGTTCGTAGGCATATCGAACCCGCTTGCCAGACCGGTCGCACGGTCCACAGCAGCCAGGTTGTGGCGCGCCTGTCCTCCCACCTCATCAAAACGCCCGCCGACGTACACGACATCGTCGGACATCTGGAGGGTATACACGACATCCCCGTTGACCCCACGTACCGAGGGATTCCATGGCGCCGCCGCGCCGCTGCTAACGTCGAACGCCGCCAAATTGAGGCGGATGGTCTCTTGACCGACAAGCCCCACTTGCTCGAAACTGCCTCCGGCATAGACCACGGATCCGACCAGCGTCAACGCCTTGACCTCGCCTTCAAAGATATTGGGATTCCAGGGTGTCGCCACCCCGGTCACGGCGTCTACGGCGGCAAGGTTTCGTCGTCCCTCACCCCGTAGGCCCGTTCCGGGAATGACCATGGCATTGACCAATTCAAAGACGCCTCCGACATAGACCGTAGTGCCTGACAAGGCGAGGGCATTGACCACATTCGCTGCGCCCAGTCTCGGGTTCCATGACGCGAGTTCGGCCGTCACCCGGTCGACAGCGGCCAGACGCCAACGTTCGACACCGTTCACACCCAAAAAATTCCCGCCGACGTACAATGTTTGGTTGTGCAGCAGGAGGGCCGTCACCGGTCCGTCCGCTGTCGGCTCCCATGAAGGATCCACTGTGCCGTCCGCCAGGATATGCGCAAGTGCCTGACGCGGGACTGGGCCGACTTGGGTAAACCGCCCGCCGGCATACACGCCGCCGCTTCCGTCCGACACCAATGCAAAGACCACGTCATTGATATCGGGGAACGCGTCCACGGCAGGCGTATCACCCACCGAGGAAAAGGCGGGATCTCCTCCCACGCTGCAGCCTGCAAGCAGCCCCACCCAGACACTGAAACAGAGTTGCAGACAGCGGCTCGACCACCGCCTCCAGCTGCCATGAAAAAGAGGTCTTGTCACGCTTGAACCCCGAGGTTTCCCGAGTGTCAACTAACGATAGGGAAAGACGCAGGCCGCGCCTACCAGGGAATTCTCCAGGCTCCGTCGGGTTCATCCAGGATTGGATCTTAATCACGGTGAGCAGATCGCACTAAAACTAGGAGGGTTCCCAGTACTGTCAATAACCCTGGTCCTGTAGAGTGCCGCGAGTCATGCGGACAGAAGTCAAAGATTTTATGCGGATGTGTGAACGACTGATCGGCTTGGCCCTTCAGACAGGCGAACTGTCAACAGAGGAGTGCGATATCATTTCCTATTACGCCAAGGAATTGCACCAGACGACCCATCCCTTGTGTGACAAGCACCAGTGCGACACGTCGGTATCTTGAGTCACCTCAACCGCCCAGACGATAGTTTCGCTGCGCGTGTGATGCTCGTGTCGGCAGTCAGGGCTTGGAGATCCTGGACAGCACCGTGGCCGCTGCTTGTCGCACTCCATTGTCATTCTCGCTGTTCACCACTCGAAGAAGCGCCGGCCTGACGGTCGGCGTGTCAAAGTGTTCCATCGCATAGACGGCGCGAAGCCGGGTGCTGCGCTCGGCTTGCATCATCAACCGCTCGAGAAGCTCGACTGCGCGGGGATCTTTCAGTCGTGCCAGCTCCTCCACGGCATTGAGCTGCGCAGCGGGACCGAAATGAGCCTCCAGATCCGGGAAGGTCTCGGCTGGCGATACCAAGGTGTCCATCGGCGTAGGCGGCGGTCTATGCAACTCCTGATTGAGTTGGTGCTCAAACGCCTGGATCAAGGCGCCGGTTGTGTCCAAGTCTCGATGCCATCCCTGAACGATATGCCCGAAGAAGTAAAAATAAGGATTGGTTTCGAGCTTTTCCACGACTTCGACATAGGGGGCAGTGACAAGATCCCTATAGGAAGGGGATTCATGAATGCTGATCGACTGTCCGCCTTCCTGCTGAGGACGATCGAGCAGGATCCGACATGAAATATGGGTGCCATACAGGTTGACCGCGATCGGTTCCCCCCGTTCTTCACGGTAGACAACTCTGACGATGAGATCATGCTGCTGTTCGGAATCCCGTGTGACCACGAACCCAGCGGAAATCAACTTCATACGAAGAATCGGTTCAATGCCGAAGGAGATTCGGCCGCGCGGACGCCAGGTGCTGGCTTGGACGTCCATGTAGATCACCGGTTCGGCGGCTGCAGATTGACCACGGGGATGATCTCCGCCGGCTGGCGTGCTGAGACCAAGGGTTACCACAAGACCACCCAACGCGATCCACAGAGCTCTGCTCATCGCATCACCTCCATGGCCACTACAGCCATCGTTTATCGTAACCGCTGCTCAAGCTCGTCGAGCAAGACCCGCTGCCCGGGAAGGAGCTTCGTCCTCGCCAGCTGAAGTTCACACCACAGAGCACGATCAACTTCCGGAAAGCTTTGAACGCGCCCCGATTTGGGAGGCCATTCCATTGAAAAGCTGTTGCTGCGGACCGATGCGGCATCGATGTCACCCTCGACGGCCCAGGCCTTGATAATCTTCCCACTCGGCTGTTTGGCGGGCGAAAGTTCAACGCATGAGCCGCTCACCGCTGATCCAGTCTCCTCGTAAAATTCTCGCTTTGCGACCGCGAACGGATCCTCGCCCTCGGCATATTCGCCCTTGGGAATCGACCAGGCGCCGTCATCTTTTTTGGTCCAGAACGGCCCACCGGGATGGACAAGCAACACTTCGATTCCCCTCTCGCCCTTCCGATACATGAGAATCCCGGCACTCAGCTTCCTGGCCACGCCATCATCTTTCCACAAAACGGCTGCCTTGGCCAACGGGAACAGCGCCCACCTTCTACTTCTCCAACCTGGCATTCATGTCGATCGTCGTATACAGCAATTTCGAGATGGGGCAGCCGGTCTTCGCGGCGTGTGTCGCTTTGTCCCATGTCGCTTGATCCGCATTGGGCACCCGTCCTTTCACCTCGAGCAGAATGTGTGTCACTGCCCATCCCGCCTCCAGCTTATCCAAGGTGACCGTGGCCTTGGTCTCCAGTTTCTCCGGTGTTAATCCCGCATTGCCCAACTGCGCGGAAAGTGCCATCGTAAAACAGCCTGCGTGGGCCGCAGCGATGAGTTCCTCCGGATTGGTGCCTTTCCCGTTCTCA
>DATIGH010000294.1:0-30359 GCA_035454845.1 Nitrospira sp. | reverse complement strand
CCCGTCATCTGCTTTTGGAACGTCGCGGCACAGCCTTGGCTGCAGAAACAATACGTTTGCCCGCCGATCACTTCGGTCACGGCAGCACCTCGCGGCACGAAGACCCGGCACACAGGGTCCTGCACCATCTGATCCCTGCTCTGCGGAAGACGGGTAGGCTGCCGGCTGCCGAATTCCCGGAAGGCGCTGCGCAGAAGATAATAGAGGATGATGAGGAGGATGAGAATGATGATAATTCTATACATAGTAGGACCACGAGCGTTTCGCCACAATCCTATGGGACGGTTCCGGTCCTGTCAACATTCCCCCCAGCTGATTGGGTCAGAAAAAACCAACGGATTGAGAAGATCGCCGTAGCTCAAACGGCCTAGTTCTTTGCCTTTCTTCCGGGCCTAAATCCCGTCCGTCCCCCGTACTTCCGATGGATAGGCACTGTTTAGCGTGAGTGTTACAGTCACCGCTATGAAAACCTGTGATAAATGTCGCGGGACAATGTTACCGGAACGGGCAGTGGATTTGGATGCCGGACTGGCGATCACTGTGTTTGCATGTTTGAACTGTGGTCGTCGCAAGGCAGCGGATCAGGAACCTCGTCCGCTTACGGCCAGACATTGACACGATGACCAATCTCCCCGATCGTTGCTGACGAGCACGAAGCCGCCGGGGCGGAGCTGCAGCTTCCTCGTTTTCTCATTTCTCCTCTACTCTGATTTTAATACAATCCCACAGGGTATGACTGTCGCTGTTAGAGCTGTTGGAGAGCAACTGAGCCAACCCTGTTTTATTTGAGATACAGAACAACCATCCTGTCGTATAGGCCAGGCGGCTGTCGGGCGATCCAACGCGCGGCTCGCAATGCGCCGCGCGCGAAGGTATCACGGCTACTGGCCCGATGCGTGACTTCGATTCGTTCGCCCATTCCTCCAAAGAGGACCGTGTGATCACCCACAATATCCCCGGCGCGAATGGTCTGAATGCCGATTTCCTGCTTCTTTCGTTCACCGATCAACCCTTTCCGAGCATAGACGCCGACCTGATTGAGATCGCGATTCACGGCGCCCGCGAGCACTTCAGCAATCTTGAGAGCGGTTCCGCTCGGCGCATCCTTCTTCAGCCGATGATGAGCCTCGATGACTTCAATGTCGTAATCGTCTCCTAATGTCCTGGCCATTTCGCTGATCACCTTGTAGAGCAGATTGACTCCAACACTCATGTTGGGAGAAAGCACGCAGGGGATCTGCCTCGCCAACGCCTTGAGCTCTTCCAATTCGGCGGCGTGAAAGCCCGTCGTGCCGATTACCATCGCCCGGCCACGTTCGGCAACCACGCGGAGATGCCCCAAGGTCGCCTCAGGGGCTGAAAAATCAATGACGACTTCGCCCGCCGTGAGCAGGGCGGGCAGATCGTCGGTAATGGCGATCCCCATTTTCCCCGCGCCGGCTAATTCTCCGGCATCTTGCCCCAGAGCGTGATGCCCCTTGCCTTCGAGCGCGCCCGCGAGCGCCAAGGCGGTGGAATCCTTGAGCAAGGCGACCAACCGGCTGCCCATGCGGCCAGCAGCCCCGGCAACGATGATTTTGGTCATGAGACGCGAGCTTTCAGAGTGGCGGACGGTTAGATCAGCTGCATTTCCTTCAGAACTCTGGTCAACTGGTTGCGATTCTCGGTGCTCATGGCACAGAGAGGTAACCGCAGTTCCGGATCGATCTTACCCATCATTCCCAGCGCTTCTTTGACGGGAATGGGGTTCGTCTCAGAGAACAAAGCGGCAAACAGCGGCGAAAGTGAGAAATGGATGCGACGAGCCTCATCAATTCGTCCGGCGAGGAAGAACGCGACCAACTGGGCCATCTCCTTCGGCATGACGTTGGCGGTCACGGTGATAACCCCTTTGGCTCCCACGGCCATCATGGGCAGCGTGAGTGGGTCGTCACCGGACAGAACGGTCAGCCGATCGCCGCAAGTTTGGGCAATATCGGAGGCTTGCTGCACGGATCCGCTTCCCTCTTTGATCCCCACGATATTCTTCATCACCGCGAGGCGCGCCACGGTGGCGGGCACCATGTTGACCCCAGTCCGGCCGGGGATGTTATAGAGCACCAGAGGGAGATCGACCGCCTCAGCCACCGCCTTGTAGTGACGATACAGCCCCTCCTGCATCGGTTTATTGTAATAGGGGGTAATGAGCAGCGCCCCATCGGCGCCGGCCTCCTTCGCATGTCGAGTGAGCGAGATCGCTTCGTCAGTACTGTTGGAACCAGTCCCGGCAATGACCGGCACGCGGCCCCTCACGACCTCGACGGTAAGGCGTACGACACGGTGATGCTCCTCATGCGTCAACGTCGCCGATTCCCCTGTCGTTCCGCAAGGCACGATGCCGTTCGTGCCATGGGCGATCTGCCATTCGATCAGATCGCCGAGTGCACGCTCATCGACCTTGCCATTACGGAACGGGGTGACGATCGCGACTATCGAACCGCTAAACATGATTGCTCCTCATGTTCGCTTCCGCTCTGCGCCCGCTGCGGCCTTGCTTTGAGAACGGCGCGGTCAGTTCAAGAAAGCTGGAATCCTCTCGCCCCGAACGAGGTCGTCGTAACTCTCGCGCTCACGGATGACATGCACCTCGCTGTCCTTCACCAACACCTCGGGGACTCGAGGGCGAGAATTGTAGTTCGACGCCATGACGAAGCCATAGGCGCCCGCACTCATGACCGCCAGCAAATCACCTGGTTTGACCTCGGGCAACGAACGATCCTTCGCGAGAAAGTCTCCCGATTCACAGACCGGTCCCACGACATCGACCGAATGCTTTGGCCGGTGCAACAACGCTTCGGACACCGGACGGATGTCGTGGTAAGCACTGTACAGGCTCGGCCTAATCAGGTCGTTCATCGCGGCATCGACGATGACAAACCGTTTACTCTCGCCGATTTTTTCGTACAAGGCCCTCGTCACCAAGATGCCCGCATTGCCCACGATCACCCGTCCTGGCTCCATGACCAAGGTGAGATTCAACCCCTGCACGAGCGGCGAGATGGCATCGGCCAACTCGTGCGGCAACGGAGGTTTTTCGTCCGAATACGTGATGCCCAACCCGCCTCCGATATTGAGATATCGGATCTCGATCCCCCGTCCCTTGAGCGTATTCACCAGCGTCAGGACTTTTTTCAAGGAATCGACAAAGGGCGTCACTTCGGTCAGCTGGGAGCCGATATGCGCGTGAACACCCACGACGTGAATATGCTCGAGCGTCGATGCCACGCGAAACTCCTCCAAAGCGCGGTCGGCGGCAATACCGAACTTACTCTTCTTGAGGCCCGTCGAAATGTAGGGATGCGTTTTCGGATCGATGTCAGGGTTAATCCGCAAGGCCACGGGCGCGATCTTCCCCACCGAAGCCGCCACGTCGTTGATGGCATGCATCTCCGCCGACGACTCAACGTTGAACATCAAAATGCCGGCCCTTAGGGCGTCACGGATCTCGTCCGCATTCTTTCCGACACCCGCAAAAACGATTTTTGACGCAGGCACGCCGGCTTTCAGTGCTCGGAACAACTCTCCTCCCGACACGATATCCACCCCGTTGCCTTCCTTCGCCATGAGGCGCAGGATCGCCAAATTCGAGTTGGCCTTCATGGCAAACGCGATGAGATGAGGAACATTCTTGAACGCACTGTCATAGGCCTCAATATGCCGGATCAGCGTCGCGTGACTGTAGATGTAACAGGGCGTGCCGACCTGCTTGGCGATCTGGCTCACCGGCACCTGTTCGCAATACAGCTCCCCCTGGCGGTATTCGAAATTATGCATCCTTAAAATCCTCTGTCAGCATTTCTAGACCCGCCAGCGAGAAGCCTTGCATGGAGGTCTCGAACGCGTCTCTGAACTTGCGGTATCGTACCTTCACATGGGGAACGGCGGCCTTGATGGCGTCCGAATCGACGAGCGCCTTCAAGGCGTCGGGCGCTGCGAGCTTCAGATGCTCAAAGTTCACGATGATGTCCATTCTGGCTTTTTCCGCGGCTTCTTTGATTCGATTGATCAGTTCATGCACGTTCAGGTGGTCCAGCGCCCCTTCGAGATCCATGAACAATGCCGCGAATTTGTCATGCCGCTTCACCTTGATATTCAACGTCAATGGCTGGGCGGAGGGAGCTTTCGGATCAAACCGCTGCTTAAGCGCGTGCAGCGCACTGGGAATTAAATGATCCGTATCGAGCACCGGCAGCTTCGCCTGAAGATTTTTGAGCACTGACGCGAGCGGAGACAATTTCCCTTTTGGGCAGCTGCGTTTCACCAGTTTTCGGAATTCCCGGTTCATTTCCCACCGGGCGATCAGCCGCTGCTTCGTACCGGAAAGCCGATACCAGATGTTGGGCAGCGAATAGAATTGGTGATTCGCCCAATGGAACCCTTCTTGAAGCTGTTCGGGGCTCATGCGGCTCGGCTGGAACACCACATGCTTCCCGTCATACTTCGACCAATCGCGGTCAAAGATCCGCCCGGCATTGTTGTACCGGTCGAACAGCGCCGTTCCCGGCAGGGGCGTCAGCACATTGAAGTACGCAAGCTCAACTTGGGTCTTTTTCAGAAAATCCACGGCGCGCTCGAACACCGCTTCATCGTCGTTGTCGAAGCCAAACACGATGCCGGGATTGACCATGATGCCGTATTTATGGAACATCTGGATCTCTTGCGAAAACTTCTGCACGCGATTGAACGGCTTGTTCGTCTCGTCCAGACAGTCTTCATCGAGCGATTCCATGCCCACAAACACGGACACGCAGCCGCTTTCAGCAGCCAGCTTGACCATCTCCTCGTCGTCGCCCAGAAACAGCGTCGATTGGCAACCCCACTTGATTTTGAGGGGTTTGAGAGCCGTCCAGAGTTCGCGGCAATAGGCCCGGTTACTGTTGTGCAGATCATCCACGAACGCGACGATGCTGCCGTCTTCAATACCCACACGAATCTTCAGCGTCGAGAGGAAGGCCCGCCAGAGCGGTTCATCCCGCATGCGCTCGACCAATTCGCTGCGCACCCACCGCTGAACGTTCTTGAGCTCCGCCACCACCTCGTCGACCGGCCGGCGCCTTGTGGTCTTGCCGTTGAATGGCGACACGCTGCAGAACTCGCAGTCGAAGTGGCAACCCCTCGTCGTGAAACTACACTGCCGGGTCATGTAGGCATCGGGGCTGAGCAACTCGACGCGCGGGCTCTTGTACTGTTCCAGGGATGGAAAAGCGGTCATTTTGTACATGCGCTGCATTCTACCGGCTTCGTAATCCGCTACCAGTCGAGGCCATAGGTCTTCCGCCTCCCCGCACACAATGGCATCGGCATGCTGCAGCGCTTCGTCGGGACAATAGGTCGGATGCACCCCGCCCAGGACCACCGTCTTGCCACGTTTTCTGAATTCCTTCGCAATCTCGTAGGCTCGCGGGGCATAGCACGTCATGATTGAGAGACCCACCATGTCGCAGGGATGGTCGAAGTCGATATCCTGCACCGCCTCGTCGACAAGCTCGACGTCCCAGTGCTCGGGCGTATAGGCCGCAATCGTCGGCAAGCTCAGCTTGGGGAACCAGACGGCTCGTCGCTCCGAAGCGGTGAGATGATACTGGCTGTTTTGAGGATAGGGGTCGACAAGAAGAAGCCGCTTGTTCGCCAAAGGCTTGAGCAGTTGTCCCTGTCGCATCGGTTGGATCAGTGCCATTAGTCCTTCCTCCACTCTGGCATCACGCTCACATGCCTCATTTCATTGTTGTTCCGATTACCGCGTCCCCATCGGGCGCAAGGGCGGTAAGTCGACATCCTGACCCAGCGGTTCCGCCGCCGGCTGCCCTTCGGCGGCTTCCTGTTTCGCCGCCTCCGAAGCGTCGAGCCTCTTTTGCCGCTCGATCAACGGTGCAATTCCCACATCTTCAGGCGGAATCGGCGATCCGATGACGCCACAGGCCGCGGACAACCAGAGGGCAACCATGATCACCATGACCTTCACGATAACATCCGTTCCAGTTGCTTGATGCGCTGTTCGACTTGTCCTCTAGCCGTGCCGCCGATCTGGGACTTGCGATCGATCGCAGCCTGTACGGTGAGCCGCGCGAAGACGCCTTTCTCAAAGCGGTCGGAGAACTGACGCAGTTCTTCCAGCGTAAATGACGTGAGCTCGCGCCCGCGCTCCAGTGCCGCTCGGACCACGCGACCGGTGACACCGTGGGCTTCGCGAAACGGCATGCCTCGACTGACCAGATAATCCGCCACTTCAGTCGCAAGCATCCCGCCGCCGGAAACCGCCTGCTTCAAGCTGTCACGGTTTACTTTGAGCCGACGCATCAATTCAGTCAAGACTTGAAGTGAAGCCGTGACGGTATCCAGGGCATCGAACAGGGCCGGCTTGTCCTCTTGCAAATCCCGATTATAACTCAAAGGAAGCGCCTTCATCGTGGTGAGAAGATTGATCAGCTGACCGTAGACTCGCCCCGTTCTGCCGCGGACGAGTTCGGGCACGTCCGGATTCTTTTTTTGGGGCATCATGCTGCTCCCGGTACAAAATCCTTCCGGGAGATCGACAAACCGGAACTCCTGCGAGGACCACACGATCAACTCCTCGCTCAGCCTCGATAAATGCATCATGGTGATGGACAGTGCCGCCGCGATTTCGATCATGAAATCCCGGTCGGAAACAGCGTCCAGGCTGTTCGTCGTCACTTGGGGAAACCCGAGGAGCCCCGCCGTATAGCGGCGATCGACCGGATAATTGGTGCCTGCCAGGGCCCCGGACCCCAACGGCATGACGTTCAACCGTTTGTGTGCATCCTGGATGCGGCCCTTGTCCCGCTCGAGCATGTCGACGTACGCCAGCAGATGGTGCGCAAACAGCACGGGTTGGGCCCTCTGCAAATGAGTGTACCCGGGCATCGCCACGGTCCGATGCGCCTTGGCCTTGGCCACGAGGACACGCTGGCACTCTTGCAAACGTACTGCAAAGTCTTCCAGTTCCTGTCGGAGGTAGAGCCGGACGTCCAGCGTCACCTGATCGTTGCGGCTCCGTCCGGTGTGCAGCTTGCCTCCCAAGGGACCGATGAGTTCGGTGAGTCGCCGTTCGACCGCCATGTGAATGTCTTCGTCCTGCGGAGCAAATTTGAATCGTCCTCGATCCAGCTCGACCTTCACCGCCTCAAGAGCTTTCACAAGCGTCCGAACCTCGCGCGGCGTCAGCACGCGCGCCTTCGCCAAGGTTTTACAATGGGCGATACTGCCCTGGATGTCTTGGGCGTACAACCGTCGATCGACGGCCACCGAACCGGTGAAGGCTTCAACCAACCGGTGCGTGGGTTCTCGGAAGCGACCACTCCAGGCTTTGCCGTCGCTCAAACCGTTGCCTGTCCGCCCTTTCGTCATCAGGACGACGCCTTGTTGCGTTGGGCTCGGATCTTCAACCGTAATGCGTTCAGCCTGATAAAACCTTCGGCATCTTTCTGGTTATACACCTCGTCCTCTTCGAAGGTCGCGATATCCAGTCGATAGAGCGACCGCTTCGATTTTCTTCCCGCCAAGGTGCAGCTCCCCTTGTACAACTTCACCCGCGCCGTGCCGCTGACGTCCCGCTGCGCCTCGTCGATCGCCTTTTGCACCATCTCTCGTTCGGGGCTGAACCAATAGCCGTTGTAGATCAACCCGGCATAGCGGGGAATCAGGCTGTCCCGGAAATGCAGCACCTCACGGTCCAGGGTCAATGATTCCAGACCCCGGTGCGCGACGTGAAGAATGGTCCCGCCCGGTGTCTCGTAGACGCCCCGTGACTTCATGCCGACATAGCGATTTTCCACCAGGTCCACCCGCCCCACGCCATGCGCGCCGCCTAGCTTGTTGAGATGGGCAAGCAGCGCGGCGGGACTCAGTTTCTTCCCGTCCACCGCCACGGGGTTGCCGGCCTCATAATCGATCTCCACTTCCAGCGGCCTGTTGGGCGCCTTCTCCGGCGACACGGTCATCTGAAAAATTTCGTCAGGCGGCGATTCCCAAGGGTCTTCCAGGATGCCGCCTTCATAGCTCACGTGGAACAAATTGAGGTCCATGCTGTAGGGCTTGGCTTTGGTCGCGGTCACGGGAATGCCATGGCGATCCGCATATTCGATCAATTCGCGTCGGGATCGCATCGTCCACTCACGCCAAGGGGCGATGATCTTCAGGGTGGGCGCAAGAGCCATATAGGTGAGCTCGAAGCGGACCTGATCGTTGCCCTTTCCGGTGGCCCCGTGCGAGACGGCTTCGGCCCCTTCCTTGAGCGCAATTTCCGCCTGTCGCCGGGCAATCAACGGACGGGCGATGGAGGTGCCCAAGAGATACGAGCCTTCATACATGGCGTTGCCGCGCAACATGGGAAACACATACTCTTTCACAAACGTTTCACGTAGATCCTCGACATACACCTTCTTGACACCAAGTTTCTGGGCCTTGGCCTTAATGGCCTGCAGATCCTCACCTTGGCCCAGATCTGCGCAGAACGCGATGACCTCTGCCGCGTAGGTCTCCTGGAGCCATTTGAGAATGACCGACGTATCGAGCCCTCCCGAATAGGCCAGCACGATTTTTTTGATCCCGCGATTCATTGTCGGCCCTGTGTTCCTTCCCGCAGCAACGTGGTCAAAATGGCTTTCTGCATGTGCAGCCGGTTTTCCGCCTGATCGATAATGACGGACTGACGGCCGTCCAACACCTCGGCAGTGATTTCCTCCCCTCGGTGAGCAGGCAAGCAATGCATCACGATCGCATCAGGCTTCGCTTTGCCGACGAGTCTGCTATTGACCTGATACGGCGCCAGCACCCGCAGCCGTCTGGCCTGTTCCCGTTCTCGACCCATGCTGATCCAGACATCTGCGTACACGACATCGGCTTCCTTAACGGCGACGAAAGGATCCTCGCTCAGTTCGACCAAGGCGCCCGTTTTGGCCGCTTCGACTCGCGCGAGATCCACCACATGCTGATCGGGTTGATAGCCGGACGGACAACCGAGCGCAATCGTCATACCCATCTTGGCTGCCGCTTCGATGAGCGAATTAGCGACATTGTTGCCGTCTCCGACGTAGGCGATCTTGATCCCTTTGAGTCTCCCCTTCTTCTCCGTGATCGTGAGCAGATCGGACAAGGCCTGACAGGGATGGCTGAGATCGGTGAGACCGTTGATGACGGGCATCGTAGCTTCCCTGGCCCATTCCTCGACCGTAGCGTGATCATACGTGCGGATGACGATGCCGTCGAGATAACGGGACAGCACTCGCGCCGTGTCTGCAACACTTTCCCCGCGGGAGAGTTGAATGTCCGCCATGGGCAGGACAAGGGCATGGCCGCCCAACTGATGCATTCCAGCTTCAAACGACACTCGTGTCCGCGTCGAAGGCTTTTGAAAGAGGAGGCCGAGCGTTTTCCCTTTGAGCAGGTCATGTGGGATGCCGCGACGCTGCTTCTCTTTCAGGGCCGCGGCCAAGGTCAACAGGCGTTCCACCAGGGCTCTGGGGACGGCAGCGACGTCCAAGAGATCTTTGGCGACCCGGGGTGTGCGCTTGGACGGTGCTTTCATGGGACGCCGGCCTTCAATGAGCCGCCGCCTGAGCGGCATGACGATCAAAGATGTGGGACAGGGCTTCCAGCAAGCGATCGACTTCTTGCTGAGTGATGATCAGCGGCGGAACAAACCGGAGCACGTGCTCTCCAGTAGCGTTGATCAGCAGTCCGCGCTTCAGAGAGTCGCTCACGACGGTTTTTGCGTCCATCTCCACTTCCATGCCTTGCAACAGCCCCAGACCACGGACATCCTTGATCAGGTGGTGACGTTCCTTGCACTCGGACAACCCTTTGCTCAAATACTCGCCCATCCGGCGGGCGTGGTCGAGCACACGCCCCTCGAGCAGGACGCGCAAGACCGCCAGTGCGGCCGCGCAGGCCAGCGGATTGCCCCCGAAGGTCGACGCATGGGAGCCCGGCCCGAAAGCTTTCGCCACGGCCGCCGTCGCCAGACAGGCGCCGATAGGGACTCCCCCGCCGAGTCCCTTGGCCAACGTCATGATGTCCGGCTGTACGCCCAACTGCTCGTAGGCGAAGAGCGTCCCGGTTCGGCCCATGCCGGTCTGCACTTCGTCGAAAATCAATATGATGCGGCGCTCTGTGCAGAGTTCGCGGACCGCCTTCAGGTAATCACGAGAGGCCACGTGAACCCCGCCCTCGCCTTGAACCGGTTCCAACATGATGGCGGCGGTCCTGTCGGTCACCGCCTGTTCCAACTCAGCCAGATGATTGAACGTCACATACGAGAACCCGGGAAGAAGAGGCTCATACCCCTTTTGCACTTTGTCCTGACCGGTGGCCGTCAAGGTCGCCATGGTACGGCCATGGAAGGACTGTTTCATCGTGATGATCTCAAACCGCCCGGCCCCGTACGTGTCGTGCGAATAGCGTCGTGCGAGCTTGATCGCCGCTTCATTGGCCTCTGCACCGCTGTTGCAAAAAAAGACTTGGTCGGCAAATGAATGATCTACCAGCATTTGGGCCAGCTTTACCTGTGGCTCTGTGTAGTAGAGATTTGAGGCATGAATGAGCTTCGCCGCCTGTTTTTGGATCGCCAGCACCAAGTCAGGGTGTCCGTGACCGAGAAGATTGACAGCGATGCCCCCCACAAAATCTACGTATTCTCGGCCCTCCAGGTCATACACTTTGGATCCCCGCCCTCTGACGATAGAGATCGGTTGGCGCGTGTAGGTGGCCATCAAATACTGTTCGGCGCTTTGCTTCAGCTCTTCGCTCGGCATGACAGACGTATCCCCTTGTAAAGTAAGGGAAGCTAGCACAGGAACGCCAGTGAAAGCAAATGAATGGGCCAACGGACGTTGAAGCGGCCTTCAGGCGCGTCACCGAGCATTATGGTACTCTCGGACCCATGAAACCTTGCAACCAGTGCCAGCAGCAGAATCAAGACGATGCGAATTTTTGTTATCAATGTGGCAATGAGTTAGGATCTGCAAAGGGGGGCGAAGTCTCGACGGCGTTCGCTACTCGGACCGACGAGGATGTTTGGCGTGACTTCATCGGTCCGAACGCAGACCGGTATCTCGAACAATTCAGGAAGTTCGGCCCTCCACATTCACCTCGATTTGCCCTGACATGGCACTGGCCGGCCTTCTTATTCGTGTCATTTCTCTGGTTTCTCTACCGGAAGATGTACCTCTATGCCGCGGTATATGCGATCGGACCGATGGTCTCGACATATCTGACCGGAGACATGTCCAGCGGCATCGTCTGGAGCGTGGTCGCCGGTGCCACCGCCAACTATGTGTATTACTGGCATTGCCGGGAGCAGATCGCTTCCATCAAACAGTCGGGCTGGAACGATCCGTCTCATCAGCAAGTTGCCTTGAAGGATGAGGGCGGCGTCCAGCCATATGTCATCTGGGTCGGCGTCGTGTTCTATCTGCTCTTCTCGCTCACGATGTTCAGGATGCTGCAAGAAGGCGCGTTGGACACGCGCAAGGATTTGAAGAAACCAGTTGTGCCGGCCAGAAACGCCAGTGGTGTTACCGCTGTCTCTGCCAGGTGATCCACGCCTGAAACCAGCTCCAATCCTGCTCGTACGCCGCTCCGCCCGAGTCTTGCGCCTCCTGTTTCTGTTCCAATTGCGTGTAGGTGCGCGGCCAGTTTTTCTGCCACCAGCTCTTGAGTTCATCGGCGCCATAGGCCTGCCCGTTTGCGGCCAGGATGCCGGCGGCCATGCAGAGCGGCGCGATGAGCGGCCAATACCGGTCCTTGCCGAGCCCAAGACTTCGGAAATGTTCCCGCAATAAAAAGACGACCCAGAGCTCAGCACTATGCTTTTTGTTGTGCTTGAAGGGCTGGGTCTGCCTGAGCGGAATGGGGTCGAAGGCTTTGACGATCGATGTGTAATCCGGTCCGCCATAACTGCCAGCCGCTTCGGCAATGCCTTCGACGATGCTGGAGAGCTCCAGTTCCGCGACAGGTGAAGGGGTGACGCTCTGGCCGGAGAGATGGTCGGACACCGGATTGGGCGTCGTGAGTAATTCGATCAAGGGCTTGAGTTCCCGCAGCCGAACTGCGGCGGCCTTGAGAACCTGCTCGGACTCCAGCCAATAATCAGGATCGCTCTTGGCCACCCGTTCCCTGCCGGCCGGAGGCAGGACGGTCGGGACCCAGTAGCGCATCAGCACGAACAGAATGTAGTCGACCTCTCCGCCCACTTGGACGATACGATCGAGCACCTTGGCGGCTGCGGCGGCTTGGAAAAAAAACTCCGCGCGATCGAGTACTTGTAATCGCTCGCCCATGGCGATCCACCAGCGTTCGACCGCGCGCCATCGGCTCTCAGACGGCTGACTAATGCTCATCGCTTGAACCATCCACCTGAAATCGTGCGGCATGGTACTGCCGAAGTAGGTTGAAAGCAACGCTTGACTTGAAGTGGCGATTCAGTATCCTGGCCGGCGCCAGGCTGTTGGTCCACTTGGAGGGGAATGCGATGGGACGTCTCATCTTGCTTCGACACGGCGAATCGCAGTGGAATCTCGAAAACCGGTTTACCGGGTGGGTCGACGTGCCACTCTCATCTCGAGGCATTCAGGAAGCGAAAAACGCCGGCGAAAAACTCCGACCCTACCGATTCGACCGTGCCTTCACCTCGGTCTTACAGCGCGCGAACGAGACACTCAGGCTTGCGCTCGAGGTCATCGGACAGACCACGATTCCGACGGAGCGGGACCAAGCATTGAACGAACGCATGTATGGGGACCTGCAAGGGCTCAACAAAGCGGAAACTGCGAAGAAGTACGGCGAGGACCAGGTCAAGATCTGGCGCCGGAGTTATGACGTGCGTCCGCCCGGTGGAGAAAGTCTCAAGGACACGGCCGAGCGCGTGTTGCCCTACTATAACAAAACGATCAAGCCGCATCTCCTGGCGGGTGACACGATCTTGATCGCGGCGCACGGCAACAGTCTCCGCGCCTTAGTAATGGAATTAGAACAGCTGACGAAGGAGCAGGTGCTGGAACTCAACATTCCGACGGGCGCGCCCTTGCTCTATGAACTCGATTCTACCGGGCGAGTCACGAGCCACCGTTACTTGTAGTGGGCGCCAGTACCGCCGCTCGCGGGCGTCCGGCTCAGGCAGCTTTGGCCGGCCGCCACCTGAGGCCGGCGTTAAGCAACTCCCGGATCAGATCCTCATAGGCATATCCGGCGCTTGCAGCTGAATCGGCAAAATCCTCATTGCGTGCGATCTGAGGGTTCGGATTAGCTTCCAAAATATAGAGGCCTCCCCCTTCGTCCATCCGCAAGTCGATGCGGGCATAGCCGCTTACACCTAGGGCCCTGTATACCCGTTTCGCGAGGTGCTGAATTTGCTCCTCTTTCCCCTGGGGAAGATTCTTGGCCTTTTCCGACGTGATGCCGTATTTGTCTTGATATTTTCGACTCCATTTCACCCGTTCCGTCGCAATTTTGCGGGCATCCTCTGGGAGTTTGTCCATCTTCAGCTCCCACACGGGCAACGCTTGAAGCTGGCCGTTGCCCATCACGCCCACATAGAGCTCACGTCCCTCGATATACTGTTCAATCAGCGCGCCAGTCCCCACACTCTCATGAATGAAGGCCACGCGCTCTTTCAGTTTGCCGTCGTCTTCGACTATGGACGCCTGCGAGATCCCGAGCGATGCCTCCTCAGTGACGGATTTGACGATCAGGGGAAACGACAGCCACTTCGGGCGCCTGACGACCCGCCCTTGCGGCGCCACCATGAACTCCGGAAACGGGATGCGGTGATAGGAGAACAGCTTCTTCGCCAGGACCTTGTCGCGGGCCAGCATCAGCCCTCGAGGATTGCAGCCCGTGTAGGGGACGCGCAGCAGCTCGAGGTAGGAAACGACGTTCTGGTCATACACGGCAACTCCGTCAAATTCTTCGAGCAAATTAAACGCGATGTGGGGGCGCCACTCCTCCACCGCGGTCCGAATCACACCTAGATCGCTTTTCACTCCCAGCGGCCGGACCTCATGTCCTAGTTTCCGCAACGTCGTCACCACATCGTATTCCGTCTTCCATTCGGCCTGAGACGGATCATGACCATTCAGCGGTTCAGGCGGCACCAAGTCTTCGTGCATGAGAACCAGGACGCGCAATCGTCTCATACCGCCACCTTATGACGCCCACTGCGTAGATAGTTCATCGTGTGGACGGTGAGAAGAATCGTAAAGTCGAGTTTCGCCTGCTCCTGGTCAATCGGCAGGCGCAATTGAAGTTCGCGGCACCGCTCGATCATGTCTTCAAGGACCTGGTCGATCGTGTACTGGTACTCGCCCGTCCAGCTCGCGACCTTTCGGCGGACTTCACGTCGAAAGCGGTTCAAGAATGCGGCGGCGCTCATCCTATCCGCATGTATGGGGGCATCCGAAAACAGCCGTTTCAAGTCCGGATCGTACGAAGAGGATCGAGCCACCCCGTAGTGTCCCCGCTTGCGCGCGTAATGCTCGCGGAGGGTGCGCTTGAGTGTGGGCAACGGATCCACCTGCTCAGTTGTGGTCACGAGCGGTGCCATGCCCGCCAATCCCTGCATGAGACTGTCCATATATTGAAGCTTTCGCACGACGGGCCAACCCTTGTAGCGGTCGGCCCACATTGAGTTGGGGGTCAACCAGACGGCGAAGGTTTCTGCGAAGTCTTCATCGGGATGGCTTTGCGCATACCACACGTCCAAGTGGCGCACAAAACTGCGGCTATACGGCCTCGGGCTGTAGTACTTGGGATAAGGATCCGAGGAGCGGCCGAAGATACGTTGCCGGCTTCGGAGCCGGCGGATGCGATACGCGTTCTCAATAGCATGACCGGCTTCGTGTCGAAGGATACGCATGCACCACTCCGCCGTTCCGCCCTCCACCTCGAGCATTTGCGCCAGTTCAAGTTTTTCCAAGCGCGGATGGGCGAGATAAAATGGGATGGCGACGCCAGGAATACCGTCCGGTGTGAACCATTCGTTGGAAATCCAAAAATGTGGCCGGAAGCAGAGATGCTTGGCCTCGAGCTCCTCCTGGAGCTGATTGATACATCGCGAAAGAAACGGACTGTCGACGGTCACGTCGAGACGGCACATGGAGAGATCGAGCAGTCGGTCATCGGGCCAGGATACCCACGCAGGCTCGCGCTGACTTGGGTCCGCAGGTTTCCGTCTCTGCGAAGAAGGTGACAGCATAGCTCCCCTATACCATTATACATCTACTGAAATATAGCAGGTCCCGCGTCGAACGGGAGATCGCCAATGATCGGAATGTGAGGTCCCGTTGATCCGAGCACGCATACGGTCCGGAGGCTCGCCGGCCCTTTCAATTCGACAGCCGATTGATGAAACGCGTAAAATACCTCCTCATGTCACCGACCACCCACCCCCCGACGATGCGTTCAAAGTTAGACGATACTACCCAGCAGTTACAAACGCAGCTGCTTCGTCAGGTCGGTCAAACCATCAGCGAGTATGGCTTGATCGAAGCCGGCGACACAATCATGGTCTGCCTCTCGGGCGGAAAAGATAGTTACGCGTTGCTGGATCTTCTGCTTGTACTGCAACGACGGGCTCCCGTTCGCTTCGATCTCATCGCAGTGAATCTCGATCAGAAGCAGCCGGGATTCCCCGCCCATGTCTTGCCGGAATATCTCACGTCTATCGGTGTCCCATTTCACATTGAAACGCGGGATACCTATTCGATCGTCAAACGGTTAATCCCCGACGGTCAAACGACCTGTTCACTCTGTTCACGGCTGCGGCGGGGGCATCTCTATCGCGTCGCCACTCAGGTCGGAGCCACAAAGATCGCCCTGGGACATCACCGGGATGACATTCTTGAAACGCTGATGTTGAATCTCTTGTTCACCGGAAAACTTAAAACGATGCCACCTAAGTTGCGGTCAAAAAACGGCCGGCACCTCGTCATTCGCCCGCTCGCCGCCGTCCGAGAGACCGATCTGACCCTCTACGCCGAACGGCGCGGGTTTCCGATCATTCCGTGCAATCTGTGCGGCTCACAAGAGGATCTGAGGCGGAAAGAGGCAAAGGCCTTCCTGCGTGAGTGGGAACGTCGCGCGCCCGGCTGCACCGACAGTATGTTCGCAGCCCTGTCAAACGTCGCGCCCTCCCTGCTCCTGGACAAGCAGCTTTTCGATTTTCGTGCTTTGCGCCTGGAGGATACCGGCATGGAGGAAGAGGACGCGTGGTTAGATCGGGAAGGCGCCTAGCTTTTCAACTTGCTCAAGAACTGCTTGCGAAATTTTGCGACCTTCGGCCCAACCACGGCCGTGCAATAGCCCTGAAATGGATTCCGCGCAAAATACTCCTGATGATAGGGCTCGGCTTCATGCCAGGTAGGGGCCGCGACAAGCTCTGTTACGATCGGATCGGGATAGACCTTCTCGCGCGAGAGTGATGCCATTACTTCTTCAGCAATGCGCTTCTGCTCCGGACTGTGGTAGAAAATCGCAGACCGATATTGAGTCCCGACATCGTGTCCCTGACGGTTCAGCGTGGTCGGATCGTGGATCACAAAGAACACTTCGAGGATGTCTCGATAACTGACAACCGACGGGTCAAATGCAATTTTGACTGCCTCAGCGTGCCCCGTGCGGCCACCGCATACGGCTTCGTAGGTTGGTCGCTCCGTATGGCCGCCTATATAACCAGATTCGACGGAACTCACACCCTTCATTTGATCGTACACGGCTTCCAGGCACCAGAAGCACCCTCCGGCAAGTGTCGCCACTTCTTCCTTCATGATGACGTCTACGGGTCTTTCTCTTATCCGTCGTGTGCTATGAGCGCCACCTGCACTTTATCATAGCGAAAGACGCGCTCGCGAGAGAGGCAGGGAAGAAAAGCGATCAGGACTTGCGGAGTCGGTCGGTTTCGAAGTTGGCGATGAGTTCTCTTAACTTCCTGCGTTCCTCGGGATGCATGACGGTGAATTGCAACCCAAAGCTATTTCCTTTGACCCATCGAACCTGGGCTTCGTCGATTCGCAAGGGCCAATCAAGGCCGGGTGCATAGATTCGGCATTCAAACGACGCATTGGCGACCACAATCGCATCCGATTCGATGCGGCAGCCCCCATCAGAAAGGTCCACCGTCTTCCCCTGACCTTCCCGTTGTCCACCTGAAAAGGTGCTGCGAAACTGAGCCGTAAATCGTGGATGCAGTCGCTTTTCCGTTATGCGACGCTTCTTCAGCGCTTGCGCTTTCACCGCCATCGCTTCTGCCACCTCCACCCGCGTGTTGGGAAGCCGGAAGGCGGCACCCGGCGTCCTCATCGAAAGAATCCGCCGGGGCGCCTTGAGTCTGGCCGAGACTATTTCGTTTTCAGCAGCACATGACCGCGACGATTGAGTTGATAGCAGGATTCGTCGTGTTCGACACAGAAGGGACGTTCTTTTCCATAAGACACAACGCCGACCTGCTTTGGATTGATTCCGATTTCTGCAAGATAGGTCCGCGCACTCTTCGAGCGTTTCTCTCCCAGGATCATGTTGTAATCGGCTGTCCCTCGTTCATCACAATGCCCTTCTACCTTCAACACTGTTCCGGGGTGTTCCTTCAACCATTTGGCATTGTGATTGAGGGCTTCCCTTGCGGACTCCGATAGGGACCACTGATCATATCCGAAGAACACGTCTTTCAGGCCTGCATCCATAGCCGCTCGTTCTTCTCTCGTTAATTCTGCATGGTGGCGGCTACCAGCGGTTGCTGGAGAAACGGAGGCTATCCCGCCGCCATAAGCTAAGTACTCATCCGCCGGGTTCTGCGAGAATCCTCTCAGCTCGCTGGAAGCGCCGGAACCACCATCTTGAGCCATGCCTGGGAAATCGGGATTTACGCCCCGGCCATTCCAGCCGGAACGAGCTCCATCGGGCGCCGTGGCGACCGATTCCTCGCCGTCCGACTGTAACCATTTCGTGCCGCAACCAGATGCGCCCAACGTAGTAATCGCCAAAGCCGCCACCAGAACAGTTTTCCCCCGAAGACAGGCCTTCATGGTATCCCCCATCATTTTTAGATCAACGCCCACACAAACAACTATAGCACCAGCTCAAAAAGAGGGCCCTTGAGGGGAAAGAGCATTGACAAGGTACTGATAACACGGGGTTTTAGGGAGATGGAGGCGAGAGGTGGCTATCGAACCAGGACGAATCCTGGTTTCGACAGCTCAGAATTGAGCGGAACGCCTATCAGCCCAGCGAACCGGTCGCATCACGGTACCTAAGGCCGCGACTGCGCAGATCATCGCCAGCATTAGGAGACCCATCATCAAGAAGAATGCGGCGCGTACATCATGGAGGATGACCTGGTTCATCTCTTTCCCTCCTTTATCACTTGGCCTCTAGCCAGCATGCCATCCGCAGCTACACAGCCAGGGTGTCATTGGATCGCGCTTGGTCAGCCAACGCCCACAACAGGGACAATGTCTTGTCCACACCTGCTTCCCGCGGTGATCGGTCAATCCTTCCGTGGTTCCTTCGCGGGATCTGACGAGATGCTGCCTATAGAATAGCACTTCCGAGGCCCTCCGTCTTGAAAGGACCTGGTTTTAGCTTATCAACGGAGCGGTGAAAAATCTATGCAGCTTTCGGTGGGGACCCTGGACCGAACGCCTTATTCCAATGGCCTCCGTCCGTTAACGAATCAGAGCCCTTCCCGGAGCTCGACCTGCCTGCCTCACCGTGGACTCTACGCTGCCCCAAGCTCGGCATCCATGAGATGGTCCAAGGTCCGCTGCACAGCCGCTGAAAGGCTAGGTTGTCTTAGGTCAGGAACGAACTCGGCCAGCTGCGCAGGAGAATACACGCGTGCGTGATACTCCTGCTCCAACTCCTTGCGAGCCTGAGCATTGCCTTTCGCAGCCAGGCGCAGCAAGACACGGCGGTGCTGAACTTCTTCTTCCATGGTATTCCACATGACATTCCCTCCTTATGGTTCCTTTACTTCCCCCGAGACGATTGTCTACTCTGCATGCCGTTCCCGCCCGTGAGCTAGGCAAAGCTCATGCCCTTCGTCGGTCCCCAGAAACGTGGGAAGGTCGAATGATTTCCTAGGCTCTGCTGTGTAATGGGATAACTTGTCCGGCGGTACGAGATAAATTGTCCCGCTGAGAGCACACAGACGCGGGTGGCTCGAAGGGCGTGACCTCCGACCGGGGCAATACTACAGTCGTGAATGTGTTTCGTGGGGATGCTCCACCCGCCTAAAAGGCAGGGTGGAGCTTCATAACGCAGATGTGTGGCAGCTGAATCGAAATCGATTCTTTTTGAGAATCGGGATTACGACTGTTTCCGATATCCCTTTATGGCATAGCCTAAGCCGAATACGCCCAACCCGATGCTCATCAGCAAGAGAACAGGTGGTTCTGGAACCGCTTGAGCGGACGTATTTGACGTGTTTGTATTCACCGGCGCTGTCGTCCCTTGCATTGGTGTGAAATCGGAACTGCTGGATCGCCGCGAAAACGCGTCCGACGTCGTCGGCAAAGAAAGAAGCGTCAGAAGCGCTACCACAGAAACAGACATCAATGTCTTCATCTTGCCCCCTGTAATGAATTGTGTGTGTAAAAAAATTGCCGTCTAACCATCTGCCGATTTCCAGTCTGCTGTTGCATTCTTCAATACTTAGGTGCACACCCTCAATTCCCCAGAAGCGGTACGTACTTGCGCGTAACATTATTGATTGCTCGGTGGGTCCAGTCCGCCATCTTTGAGACTCAAGCGTGACGAAGGAATGCGAACTGTTTCAATTTCCATTCATGCGCAGATGGAACGTGCCGGACAATCTTTACGCTCTCAATCCAAGAAGTTTACGTGGCGTAGCGCGGGCTCTAACACTCGTTCCGGGTCATCGTGCTAGCCTCTTGGCTGGAGGCAAGGCATGGCTCGAAGACGAACGCAGCGCAGTGATCTCATCTGGAGTGGCAATGAGTGGAAGCGAGGTTGGGAGATAGCTCTGATGCGGATCAAAGGGGCGCCCACCGCGGTTTGCGAGCACATCGCCTTTCATCATGCCATCGACATGCTCGACGGTGCTTTTGCCAGAGGCGATGCATTTCAGTTTCAACTTGGCCTCATTATGATCCTGGATTGCTGCAACGAGGCGATCGAGCGAGGAGACTGCTCTCAGTGGTGGATAGACTAGATAGGTGTTGTTCTCAGTACACGGACACTTCACGGACATTCGTCCCTGTTCGAATCGAGCATTGCCTGTAGGTCAAAAACGAACCACCAAAATATCGGCAGGGCCTGCCGCGGCCTTTCCGTTGGAAGGATGAGCGATCCAGAGGACTCGCACACCTCGTCAGTCCCTTTCTTTGCTGTTGTTACGAAATAACGAAATTAGCAAAATAAGGTCGTCGGGTAAGCCTGCCAGTGTGATGGGGCCATTGTTCGGCCATTCGTCTGGCCCCCTCGTTCGCTTGTCTATGGACCCTAAAGAGTAATTGCCTACGCTCAACAGACTGAGGCATAAAAGCGATAAGGAGAGCGACCTATCATCATGAGGAACGTAATCTCTACCACCATCGAACGATTCGTAAGCTTCGCACTATTCACGGTTGCAATTGCCGCCCTGGCCGTTGCCGCCGTTGCCCTCCTGCTTATTTTCGATACCACCTTGAGTCACGCATGGTGGTCGTGACCCCAAACCCAATGCATTTTCGCTCATCTACAGAAACTGTCGTCAATGGTGGCCATTGCCTCCGTCCTTCTCCGCTTGCTGAATGATACCCTCATAAATCGGGCTCTTGATCCCTGCATGGTCTCCAGTCCCACCGTCTGCACGCCTTCAGCCACCAACTGCTGGAAATCCTCTTTAATGGGCACCCCAGGGACGTGACGCTCCAGTCAGAGCAGGAGCGCATTGATCTGGATCTGCATCAGCGCTAGCGATGTGGCGACGGCGGTGAGCGTTTTCTCGTCCATAGGGCCCTCCGTTGTGGAGGCTCATAGTACAAAACAAACGAAATAAAGTCTGAGCGGTTCCTAGCACCTTTGCGGATTTGTTCTTCGGCGATCGCCGTGGTCTGCTTGCATGGCGATGCGAACAAAACGTGGTACCGTCAACTGGCGATTTACTGGGCGCTTCTGCGGGTGTTCTTCATGTCCCTCAAGGGAACGGGAGATGCCCAGATGGCAAGCGTGACTTCCTAAGAGATTATCCGATGGCGAGAGGCGGCACTAGGGAGTCGGAAGTGCGTGAAAAGTTGGTGCGCCCGGCAGGAATTGAACCTGCGACCTGCGGGTTCGAAGCCCGACGCTCTATCCAACTGAGCTACGGGCGCACGACGGTATTTCAACCACTTTGCGCCAGAAATTGTCAAGGATGCACTCTGGACTCGGTGCTTTGGAGGTGCTGCAAAATGGCTGTGGCCAACTCCTCGATTGAACGGCCGTCGGTGGCAAGGGTCATATCGGCCGCGGCCTGATATTTCGGCATCCGCTCACTGAGCACGTCCCGAATCTCCTCCACGTGGGACTTTGTCCCGGTAAGCGACGGCCGCTGAGTATCACTACCGATCCGGGCTGCAATGGTTTCTACGGAGGCTGTCAGCCAGATCAACAGTCCGCTCTGCTTGAAGACATCCACGTTTTGCTGACGCAGAATCGCGCCTCCTCCAGTATCGATCACAAGGTTGTCTCGCCCGGCCAGGTCCTGGCAGACCGCGCTTTCTAAATCGCGAAAATACTCCCAGCCATGAGCGGCGACAATCTCGGGGATTGGCGATCCGGCTCGCCGAACGATTTCTTTATCCGTTGAGACCATCTGGCGGCCCAGCCGGGCAGCCACAATCTTTCCGACCGTGCTCTTGCCGGTCCCTCGGTATCCGATCAAGACGACATTCATGGCTTCTCATGAATTCAAGAACAGCCGGCGCGTCGAACGCCTGTCACGGGAAGCGGGACTCCAATACGGCGCGCATCACTGGGGTGGGAGCAGATCGGCCTGTCCAGCGTTCGAACTGCGCAGCCGCCTGATAGAGAAACATCTCGAGGCCGGAGATAATCCTGCAGCCGGCGGCCTTCGCATCGGCGAGAAGCTGCGTCTCGCGTGGATTATAGACGATGTCCATCACCGTCAGACCAGGATGGAGAAGCTGCGCCGGCACACAGCTGATGCCAGTTTTCGGCGCCATCCCGATCGGCGTACAGTGGATCAATACATTTGCCTCGGCCAGCGCGGCCTTGAGAGCCTTTTCATCAAGGCAGGCCTCAGTCACACGCACGGCTGTCTTCTCGGTCAAATCTGATGCCAGTTGTCCGCGCTCCCTATCGTCAATTCCCAATAAATACACATGACGAACGCCGGCATCGACGACCAGCGCAAATGCGATGGCACGTGCCGCTCCGCCGGAACCAAGGATGAGCACCGGTTCACCGCTCAAGGGAGCGTTTCCCTCTTTCAACGCACGGAGTGCGCCGGCGGCATCGGTGTTAGTGCCCAGCAATTTTCGATTCTCCGAGACAATCGTATTGATCGCGCCAATGTGTCGTGCCGTCGCGTCAACCTCGTCGAGAAACGGAAGAACAGCCACCTTATGCGGAATGGTGACGCTTGCACCCCGAAAATTGCCGAGCGCACGCAAGCCCCTGACGGCATCGCCAATGGCCTCCACCTTCCATGCCAGGTAGACGAAATTGAGCCCCAGCTCCCGAAACGCCGCGTTGTGGATGGCAGGAGAAAGTGAGTGCTCGACGGGATTTCCGATGACCCCGCAGAATTGCGTTGCGGCATTGATGTCCATCACGCGTTTATCCCTTGGAGACGGTCATTCCGCCGTCGATCGTAAATGTCGCTCCCGTGACCCACCCTGCTTCGTCCGACGCCAGGTACAGCACCATGTTCGCGACTTCTTCGGACGTTCCGGGCCGTCGGATGGCGTAATGATTCAAAATGGGCTGTAGCATGTCCGGATTGGTCATCAATGGAGCAGCCATCGGGGTATCGATCAGGCCGGGATTCACGACGTTACACCGGATCCCATCCTTGGCGTAGTCGATTGCAACCGCGCGTGTGAAGGCGTCGAGCCCACCTTTCGACGTGGCATATGCCGGCGCGCCGGGAATGCCGACCAGGCTGGCAACGGATGAAATGTTGATAATCACCCCGCGGGCCTGCTTCAGCATTTGAGGAACGACAGCTCGCGTCATGCGGAAGACACCGGTGAGGTTCACATCCATCACCGTCGCCCACGTACTGTCATCAGTTTCATGAATGCGCTTGCCGAAGTCTCCGATTCCGGCGTTGTTGACCAGGATATCGATGCGTCCGAAGCTGTCGAGCGTCCGCTGTGCCACGTCTCGCACATGCAGCTCATCGGTCACCGATCCCGCAACGGTCAAGCACTTACCTTTGTTGTGTCTAATTCCACTCATGACACGATCGAGCTCGGACTGCCTGCGCCCTGTGATAACCACTGCGGCACCTTCCTCGGCAAAGCGCTTGGCGACGGCTTCACCGATGCCTGCATTGCCACCGGTCACGATGGCCACCTTCCCCTCCAAACGATTCATTGGGTGTCGTCCCTTTCACCTTCCTGAGCTGCGTCGTCACCATCGGAACCCGACGGCGTGCTCCCGCCTTGCGACCAAAAACCCGGCTGCACTTTCCTTGCTACCGTGAGGAATCCGGAGTGGGCTACCATACGATGGTCCGGCCGTACACTGCGACCCTGGATGGACCAGGTGCGAAGGAGTGTTTCGAATGTCTCAACCATCGCGAACACTTTTGCGTTCTGCAACGCCGCCACGGTCTGCTGCACCTGAGGCACCGTCGGGACGAAACTCAGATAGATTCCGCCGGACCTCAACACTGTCGCGGCATGCGGTACCACCTGCCAGGGTTCGGGAAGATCGAGCACGACGCGATCAAACGGTAGTCCGTCGTCCAAGAGTTGGATTCCGTCGTAGGCGTTGTGCCGGAGTGCGAGAAGATTTGGGACCGCGCCCATGTACCGCTCGATGTTCTGTCGGGCCGTTCTTTGGAAGTCTTCCCGCGCTTCATAGGTCACGACCAGTCCGCGTGGCCCGACGGCCCTCAGCAGCGCCATGGTTAAGGCGCCTGAGCCCGTACCCGCCTCAAACACCCGTGCACCTGGATAGACATCCGCCCACATGGGAATGAGCGCGAGATCTTTCGGATACAGCACTTGGGCGCCTCGGGGCATTTTCAGGACATAATCCCCGAATGTCGGCCGCAAAGCCAGCATCGACTTGCCGCCGGAAAGCGTCACGATGGCACCGTCGGGTTTGTCGATCACATCATCATGCGCAATCTTATGACCGCTCAGTTGGTAGACATCGCCTGCCTTGAGCGTCAACGCATAGTGGCGGCCTTTGGCATCGACCAGATGTACGCGCTCGCCGTTCCGCAAGGTTTCACGTGACATGACGGGCCATTCTAGAAGCGGGGCAGCGGGGTTTTCAATAACACGCAGTGACTCATGCCACATGGCCGCCCGTGGGTCGGTCGTTGAGCCTGGCCCTTCTTTTGGCCTTCTGACACATTATCCCCGAGTGTGACAAATCGACTCGCCCCCCTATCTCAAACCCTACACATCCGCAGCAGGATTGCCTCAACACGAGCCATGACCTTTTCATTAAGCTCTTCTAATAGTTCCATTATTTCACGGCGATGGCAAAATCCAATTCTCATAATCAATCCAGCATAGGAATTGCTGCGTAGATATCAGCAGCAAGCTTCATTGAATCTTTTTTCCTTGGGATTGCCTCTCAGTAAAGGAGCCTTATTTCAAATAGAGTCATCGTGAAATGGCACCGATGGCCCGCTGAGAGAAGTAGTTTGAGGAGGAATCATCTCATGAAAAACGATTTGTTCTCTGCCGATGGTCCGGAGTTGAAGTCGCCGGAGATGAAAGATGTCGACGCCGATCACTCCGAGGATAGCGATTTGCTGGACATGATCGGACGAGATTCCGCTGGTCCGGATTTATCCGAGGAATCGCCTAAATCAACGAAGCGTCACTTTGAATCGAGCAGCCCGTTTTTGTTGGAGTCGCTGTATTTCCAATCGTTCGGTGAACGACCCCTGTTAACGAGAGAAGAAGAGACCGCGCTGGCGAAGCGGATCGATCAAGGCTCGAGCACCATCCGCGTGACATTGCGTCAGGCGAATCAGTTGCTCTCGCGTGTGAAGCGATCGGACGTCGTGCTCGAAGCACAACACACGCTGCAAACCGTCCGACGGCTGAGTGGGCTGTCCGCGACTGCCCTCGACAAGGTGGAAAACACGTTGTTGGGACTCATCAAAGGTGGAGCCGCACAGAAGCTGCCCCTCGCTGTCGTCAAAAGTCTGAAAAGCCATCTGGCCACGGTTCGGCAGTCTCGTCTCCTGTTAGAAAAAGCCAAGGATGAATTGGTGCGATGCAATCTTCGCCTGGTGGTGGATGTGGCCAAACATTACACACGACGAGGGCTGACATTGCTTGATTTGGTGCAGGAAGGAAATATCGGCCTGATGAAAGCGGCTGAACGTTACCAGTACCGCAAAGGTTTTAAGTTTAGCACTTACGCAACGTGGTGGATCCGGCAGGGAATCACCCGAGCGTTGGCTGACCAGTCGCGGACGATCCGGATTCCGGTTCACCAGACGGAAGCCTCCCACCGGATTCTGCGGGTTACACGACGACTGGGACAGCAGCTCGGCCGTCCGGCAAAGCTTGAGGAGATCGCCAGCGTCCTCCGCATGCGCCCGGAACGACTGCATGAGACGGTCCAAGCGTTTCAAGAACCAGTGGCCTTGGAACATCCCATCGGAGACGGCGGGACAGAGTTCGGCGAATTGCTACCGGACCTGCACGCGGTGCCGCCCGATGCGCATGTGCACCGCACTGAAATGACACATCAGCTCGACCGTATTTTGGAGAACCTTACGCCCCGAGAACAGACCGTGATTCGACTCCGATTCGGCATCGGCTACGATCAGCCCAGCACGCTGGAACAGGTTGGGCAGAATCTGTCGGTGACGAGGGAACGGATCAGACAGATTGAGGCGAAAGCGCTCAAAAAGCTGAAGACCCCGGCGATCAAGGAAATGTTCGCCGCGATACAATAATAGGAGCGTCGAGCGAGGCCGATGATGGGGTGAGGAGCCGCCTCCTCACCCCCTTTTTGTGTTCGGCTTTTCCTGTGGGAGGAAGTTGTGCGAGAATGGACCTGAGTCTATGTCGTCGCCCAGACCAATCTGTCTGCTTTTGTGTCTCACCAGCCTGATTACGCCTTTTGCCGATAGCCCCACTTGGGCTGCCTCTCCTCATGGAACCGGCTCAACCGAAAAGAACCTTTCCGTTCCCGCCGTCGTCGCCAAGGTCCGGTCGTCCGTCGTGACCATACTGACACGCGGGGTGCCGACGAGCGCTTCGCAGACCCAGTCGGGGTCCGGCTCCGGCGTCATTATCGATGACGGCGGATACATTTTGACCAACAACCACCTGGTAACCGGCGTCAAGAGCATGGTGGTTGGTTTATCGACCGGCCGTTTGACTCCCGGCCGGGTCGTGGCGCGGGATTTTCTCCTCGATCTTGCCCTTGTCAAAATCAATGCCCAGGACTTGGTTGCAGCAACACTGCACCCCAAACCCGACCTTGAAATCGGAGAGTCTGTTGTCGCCATCGGCAATCCCTTGGCATTGAAAGGAGGTTCGACCGTCACCGTCGGCGTCGTCAGCGCGCTGGACCGCTCGGTCTTGACTCCCGATGGGGAAACGCTCTACGACCTTATTCAAACCGATGCCGCGATCAACCCCGGCAACAGCGGAGGTCCGTTGGTCGATTTGTCGGGGCGAGTCGTGGGAATCAATGTGATCATCGCGCCGTCGGCACAGGCGATTAGTTATGCCCTCTCGATGGAAGCGATCTATCCTCACCTCCAATCCATGATGGTGCGCGGCTCCATTTACCGTCCCGACTTAGGATTTACGCCGGTGACGATCACGCCGAGCATCATGGCAAGCTTCGGCTTGGAAGGCGACCGCGGCGTTCTGGCCTTGCAGGTCGATTCATCGAAACCGGCGGGCCTTGGTGGACTCCAAGACGGCGACATTATTACGGCGGTCGATCAGCATCAGATCTTCAACATGGGTGATTTCTGGCATGCACTGCTTCGCTCAGGCGACCAACCCACGGTTCAATTAACCTTGCACGGCAAAAGCGGTCAGGCGACTCTTCAAATGCCGAAACCGGCCGCGCTCAAGGCGGCACAGTGACTGGCCTTGAATCCGCCATCGCACAACGCCGGGTTTCCAAGACGCCGTTGGAGGCGCAGGCTCGGCATGCCGGTGTGCTGCTCACGTTTAGGGATCTGGTGCCCTGGTCCGCCGCCTGGGCGCTGCAGCAGCAGGTTCATGCAGAGCGTCTGTCAGGAAGTCGTCCGGATACGCTCATGCTCCTCGAGCATCTGCCCGTCTATACCGCGGGACGCCGGACAAAACCGGCCCATCTCAAACTCAGTGACCCTTCACTGAACAACCGCTTGATACCCATCGAAACAGTCAACCGCGGTGGATCGATCACCTATCACGGGCCGGGACAATTGGTCGCCTATCCGATCGTTGCGCTATCGGAACATGCACCGGGAGCAAAGGCTTATGTGCACATGCTTGAAGAGGTGCTCATTCGGACACTTCTCCACTGGGATATTTGTGGTTACCGGGTGTCAAAGGCGCCAGGCGTTTGGACTCGCCACGAGGGAAGTGAGGTGAAAATCGCCTCAATCGGCGCACGGATCGATCGAGGCATCACATTACATGGCTTCGCACTGAATGTCAGCACTGACCTCCATCCGTTTTCGCGGATCGTGCCCTGCGGACTTGATGGATGCCGTATGGCCTCGATGGCCGAGATACGACAAACGCCTATTGCCGTCCCATTGGTGGCCGAACTAATCGCTGTAACCTTTTCGGCGGTGTTTCACCTGGAATGGACGACCCTCATCACTGGCACACTGACCACACCAGGGAATGCGGCGCAGTCTGCTGTCGCCTCGACGAAGGAACATTAACGGACATGTCCTCTCTGCACGAACTCGATACACCAACCTTCCGTCTGGCCGTGGCGCAGTTCGACCAAGCTGCAGAATTGATGGGGCTGGATTCAAATCTTCGTGAGCGTTTGAAATTTCCTCAGCGATCACTCGTCGTCAGCATTCCCATCCGCATGGATGATGGTCGCGTCGAAGTCTTTACGGGTTATCGAGTTCAACATGATTCCTCACGTGGGCCGTCAAAGGGTGGGATTCGCTATCATCCGGAAGTCTCCCTCGGCGAAGTCGCCGCGCTGGCCATGTGGATGACGTGGAAATGCGCCCTGGCCGATCTCCCCTATGGGGGAGCCAAAGGCGGCGTGGCCGTTGCGCCCAAAGCTCTTTCTCGACCCGAGCTCCAGCGTCTGACCCGCCGCTATGCCGCAGAGATATTTCCCTTGATCGGACCGGATAAGGATGTACCGGCTCCTGATGTCGGGACCGACGCGCAGGTCATGGCCTGGATCATGGACACCTATAGTCAGCAAGTCGGGTTTGCCGTTCCCGGGGTGGTGACCGGTAAGCCGCTGTCGATCGGCGGAAGCCTCGGGAGGGAAGATGCGACGGGTCGCGGCGTAGTATGCGTGACCCTCGAAGCGCTGCGGCATCTCAAGATCGATATCGATAAAACCACCGTCGTCATTCAAGGATTCGGCAACGTCGGATCCCACACCGCTCGAATCATCCACGAATCAGGAGCGAAGGTCATCGCAGTGAGCGATGTGAGCGGCGGTATTTATAACCCACGGGGTCTCGACATTCCGAAGCTGCTCTCGTCGTATAAATCCAGCGGCCGGACCCTGGGCGATACGAAGCTGGGCGATCCCTTGACGAATGCCGAGCTCCTCGGACTGAAGTGCACGGTGCTGATCCCGGCTGCATTATCCGAACAGATCACCGCACATAATGCGGCCCAGCTTGACTGCCGTGTGCTCGCAGAGGGAGCCAACGGTCCAACGACCCTCGAGGCGGACAGTATCGTGCAAGATAAGGGCATATTCGTCATCCCCGATATTCTGGCAAATTCAGGAGGCGTCATCGTCTCGTATTTTGAATGGGTGCAGGACGCTCAGCGCTTTTTCTGGAAGGCGACCGACATTCAGGACCGGCTGCGTGACCTCATGACGTCCGCCTTTCGACGGACGCTGCATTTTGCGACGACGAAGCGGACCTCCATGCGCATGGCCGCGCTGATGACCGGGATCGACAAGGTGGCGCAGGCTCATCTGAACCGAGGCCTCTATCCATAAGCGAAAAGAGCAGCCCTCGCGACAGCCGCCCTGATATAAGCTCAGGGCGTTAGAGCCACAGTTTAAACGACAAGGAGCACTCCGTGGACCGCGAAACCGTCGGTAGGTTATGGGAGGCGCATAAGCAGGAAGGCTGGCCTCGTGTCACAACGCAGCTAGAAGGCCCGCTCATGACACTTGATACGGTCATCAGCGGGTGCGTCGTCTATTTTCTGGACAGTGACGAGGGACTCGACGAGCAGCGCCGCACGATCATCGGCGACTGTCTGGCCGATCTGGAAACTATGGAGCAAGAGCTCGAGGACCATTGTCGTCCCTATTTCCAGCGCCTGCATGAGCTCGGCACCCTGCTTCTTATTACCCCACCAAAATTGTAGGCCATGACGGTGTCGTCCGCCTCTCCTGCAGCGCCTTCCAACCCCCCGAATCCTTTCCCAGGCAATCGGGGATTGCGCCCCCACCCGTTCCTTGCAACTTGTTGAGCCCTCCGATAGAATAAGTACGATTTACTGCCGTATAAGTCACATCGGATCTCCACGCGGCCATTCAGATCAGGATATTAACGTAGGGAGGACTTGATGAAGGCGATGGTTCGAGCGTGCGTCCAGACATGTCTCATGCTGAGCATGATCAGCCTGGTCGTTGCATCGGCGTCAGCCGAACCTTACGAGTTGAGCAAGAACGACGTGATGGACCCCAAGGCCATCCGGAGCCCCGACATTTCTCTCTTCGGAGTGAAAATCGGTGACACTGAAGCCAAGGCCTTGGATGTGTTGGTGAACGAGAAAATCCCCGGTATCAAGGTTGAACAAGAAGCTCTATTCATCTTTCTCATCGATCAACGCAAACCCACGGGGCCCATGGCCGGTGTGCGCGTGCAGGACGGCAAAGTCGATATGATCTTCATCAACAATCGTTTCGCGTATAAGACGCGTGGCTTGTTTCGCAACGTGCTCAACAGCGAAAGCCCGGAGGATATCCGCAAGCTCTTGGGA
>DATIGH010000293.1:0-4966 GCA_035454845.1 Nitrospira sp. | reverse complement strand
TTCCGCCAATGACGGATGCGTGTGACGGAGCGTATGGAGCTGCGAAAGAAATTCCAGAGTCCGTGCAAGCAGGCGATAGATGTCCCCCTCCGCCATCGTGGTCTTCTTGCAGAGCCCGATCCACGTCAAGGTGGGATCGGCAATCCACTGTTCAGTGATCGCCGCAATGTCGGCTCGCAGCAGCGGAGGATCCTCGTACGGCGAAAGCGATTCGGCCAATTTCCGCACCTGTGCGAGCAGCGAGCTGAGGCCGTTACTGATGCGGGGGAATGCGCCCGGCCGGTCGTCGTCGTGCGCAATGCTCGACATGACCGCGGCCAGCAAGGCGGGGGAAGCGCCCACAAAGGCTTCGGCGCGGACGAGTTCGGTGATCAACAGCGAATGGTCGATGCGGATCAGCCTGGCCCATTCACCGGTTTCCGTGAGCTGGGCGGTCGGCGACAGATAGCCGAAGTGCTGCAGGGCATCAATTTTTTCCTGAAAACGGTGCCAGAGACTGGTCCGAAGCGCTTGAATGGCCTTGATGTGGCGTTGCTGCTCCTGGCGGAGCTTGGAGGCGTATGCGTGATCCTTCTGGCAGGCGGAGCGCGAAGGGCAGGTCGGACAGGAAAAGTCCCCCAGCGTTTGCACGATGGCGTCGGGGATCACGTCCTCTTTGGGGACGAGGATCGGCAGGACGGGCAGACGGGGCGGCAGTTCCTGTAATTCGCGGAGAAGCTGTTCAATGCTTTCCGGAGTGCACCACGGATAGACCGGGGCTTCCACACAATCCAGCACATGGTCGAAGACTTCCGTCACGATCGCTGCGGGAACCTCGGTGATCGCCCCTCCCGGACGCAACAGCGTCACCATGGGACTTTTCTGTCCCTTGCTCCGGTATTGTCGAAGTACCACGCCGCGGCTCTTGGAGAGACCGGCCACCCGTCCCGGAGTCAGGAAATGAAATCGAGCGGCAACTTCCGGCGGCTCGTGCCTCCTCGCCGGGGCCTTGTGCACCCGTTGGCGTCTGACATGGTCGAACAATTGCCACTGGGAGATCCAATCGGTACACACCCGCGGGCCGTAGGGCTCGAGCTGCCGGTGCAGGTCGTCGAGTTTGCGTTCGAGCACTTCGGCCCGCTGATTGAGCTGGAATTGCGCAAAACTCTTCGCCAGGATGGCTTGCATTTGATCGAGCGGGTGAGCCTTGAGGAGATTCAACACCATCGGGTAGCTGATCACGAACTGGCTGTTGATCGCCTCGGGCTGACCGGTGAGGCCTTTCGTCAGGACACCGAGGTCGATATAGGGCGAAGGGGTGACGATGGCAAAACCCACCTGATCTTTTCCTCGTCGGCCGGCACGGCCCGCGATCTGCTGAACTTCTCCGATCGTGAGGTCCGTGAAATCCCGCGCTTTCCTGATGCTGGACTGGGTAATCACCACGGTACGCGCCGGAAAATCTACGCCAGCCGCCAAGGTCGTCGTGGCAAAGACAGCGTCCAGACAGCCATTGCGCATGAGCTCTTCGACGGCGATTTTCCAGGAAGGCAGATGCCCGGCATGATGCGCCGCGACGCCGATGCGCTGGACGGTCGGAATCAGAGGATGCTCCGCGATGCTGGGGTATTGCTCAATCACCTCGTTGAGCACCCTGCCGATCGCCTCTTGGCGGGCGGCGGGCAGAAACGACCGTGTGTGATCGAAGGATTCCATCGCTTCGTCGCAAGCGCGTCTTGACGTCAGGAACACGATGGCGGGAGTGAGGTGTTTCTGCCGGAGAGCGTCGATCAGATCAACCGGATGAATCGAGGGAGGCATTCAGCTTCATTCCCTTTGAAATGACGACGAGGCCGGAGTCGGTAACTTTAAAGCGTTGTGCATCGGCTGCGCGGTCGTATCCGATTTCGGTCTTAGGTGGAATGATGACATCTTTGTCGATGATGGCGCGTCTGATGTGGCAGCCCTCGCCGATCACGACGTTCTCCATAATCACCGACTCCCGGACATCCGCGTGGTCCAGGACCCGCACGTTAGGGGAGAGCACCGAGGTCTGCACGCGCCCGCCGGCGATGATACAGCCGCCGCAGACAATCGAGTCGAGGGCGACTCCCATACGGCCGCCCTGGTAATCTTGCGCAAAGACGAACTTGGCCGGTGGAAATTGCCCTTGATAGGTACGGATCGGCCATTCCTGGTCGTAGAGATTGAACAGCGGGTCGACGGCGACCAGGTCGAGGTTCGCTTCCCAGTAGGCGTCGAGTGTGCCGATGTCGCGCCAGTACTTCACGGCCTTCTTGTTGGCGTCCTGGAAATTGTATGCATAGACCCGGCGCGAGCCGATCATGCGTGGAATGATGTTCCTGCCGAAATCGTGCGGCGTGCTCTCCTGCGCGTCGGCGATCAGCTCTTCGCGCAAACTCTTTGACCGGAAAAGATAGATGCCCATTGAGGCGAACGCTTTGGTGGGATCGCCGGGAATGTGAGTCGCATTCAACGGTTTTTCATTGAATTCCTTGACAGCAAGATCTTCGTCGACGCTCATGATGCCGAATCGCCTGGATTCCTCGATCGGGATGTCAAGGGCGCCGACGACGACGTCCGCGTTCTTGGCGACCAGCCAGTTGAACATATCCATGTAATCCATTTTATAGATGTGATCACCGGCGAGGATGAGCACGTATTCCGGCTGGTCGGTGTCGAGTAAGAACAGGTTCTGATACACCGCGTCCGCGGTGCCTCGGTACCATTCCTCGCTGATCCGTTGCTGCGGTGGAATGGACGCGATGAATTCACCCAGTTCGGCGTTGTAGACGTCCCACCCGGTGCGGATGTGGCGGTCGAGTGAATGCGATTTGTATTGAATCAATACCGCGACTTTGCGCAGCCCCGAATTCAAGCAGTTGCTCAACGTGAAGTCGATGATGCGGTATTTCCCCCCAAAAGGGACGGCGGGTTTGGCTCGGTGTTCGGTCAGCGGATGCAGGCGCTCACCGCGTCCTCCGGCCAACACCATCGTGAAGATATTCTGCATGGCCGCGATTCTAGCAGGAACTTCAAGCAAATAGAAAGAAAGCGAATCCGTTGACATCCGTGGTGGCGCAGTTGATACTACGAACCATCACGAGCTGATAGTCAAGCGGTGGGCCAAAGGGGTAAATATGAAACAGGATGTGCTGGTTTCGTCCCTGGCGAAGAAAGGCGTCGTGCCTTCGAAGAGGAAGTCGGCGGCAGACGATGAGGAGGGCCTGCGGTGGCGCCTGGAGCACCTCGAATCCCAAATGCAGAAACTCTCCGAACTGGTTCGCGACCATGCGGAAGACGTCGACCGCCTGGTAAGGATCGTTGCCGAAGATAGGAACGCTATCCGCCAACAATTATTGCGCAAGCATCATGCACAGGTGCGTGTCCGCAAGCAGCTGCGCGCGTCCAGTTCAAAGGCCGATCTCAATCTCTAGTTGCCTCACCTCATTTCCTACGGTGTCCGTGAACTCCTCCGATGCGTCGCGGAGGAGCCGGCACACTAAGTGCTGATTTATGCTCACATTATTTGCATCGATGGTCCGACGCTGTATAATGCAGCTGACATGAATTCGGATCATGAGGTGGGTTCCATGATCGCCTCGACGCGCAGTGGTCGTTTGCGAGGAACCATTCGTGTTTCGGCAAGATAGGCGGTGGCTCTTCTCTTCGACGTTATTGCTCGCCGGTCTGTTCTTTTTCCCACCGAGTCCCGTTTTGTCGGCGACGACGCCCATGCCTCCCGCCGGCGGACCCCCTGCATCACGCGTCGCTCGCCTCAGCTTGACCGAAGCACTGGCGTTATTTCTCCAGCAGAACCTCGACGTCCTCATCGCCAAGTATGGCATCGAATACAGCAAGGGACAGCAGATCACCGCCCGGCTTTTTCCCAATCCGGTGATGTCGTTTGGCACGCTGAGCTCCTTCACGCAAGGCCTGACTCCCGCGAATAGCGGGCAATTGTATGTCCAGGCGCAGCAATTGTTCGAATTGGCCGGCAAGCGCGGCTATCGAATCGAGAGCGCAGGCTTCGGCACGCAATCCGCCGAAGCGGCATTCGAGGATGCGGTTCGACAATTGGGCTTCACGGTCAAGGACAGTTATTATCGGGTACAGTTGGCTCAGCGCCGGCTGGCCCTCGCTGAGGAGAACCGGGATCGCTTTTCGCGCATTCTCGACATCAATACGATCCGATTCAAGAAGGGATACATCGCCGAGGTTGATCTCATCCGCATCCGGCTGCAAATGGTCGACTTTCAGTCCCAGGTTATTCAATCCCTGCAGGAGGCGGAAACGGCCCGCGGAGATCTGCGCCAGCTGTTGCGCCTCTCGCCGGCAATGACTCTGGAATTGACCACGGACTTGGAATTCAGGCGCATCGATCCCGAGATCGGAAAGTTGCGAGTGGTAGCGGTGGACATGCGGCCGGACGTCCGGTCGAAGCGGTTCACCTATTCACAACGGGAAGCTGATCTTCGGCTGGCAAAAGCCTACCGAGTGCCGGACGTGACTATCGGCACGGGGTACGCGATTCAAGGACCGCAAGGGCCGGACAATCCCCAACAGTGGGCGCTGAATTTCGGGTTGCCGCTTCCATTATTCAACCGCAATCAAGGCGGGATTAGGCAGGCCGAAGTGGCGGTGCAGACGGCCGAAGCCGACTTGAATAAGGCCCTCAATGTGGTTGAGAATGAAGTCGAAGTTGCCTACCGCAATCTCATGCACAGCCGACGGCTGGTAGAAGCCTATGTCGGCGGAGTGCTGGACGATGCGCGCGCCACCTTCACGATCGTCGAACGAGCGTATGAACGCGGAGGGGCCACCATTCTCGATCTGCTCGATGCGGCTCGAACATCACGAACTATCCAGCAAAATTACATCGAAGCATTGTTCAACTATCAGCGGAACGTCCTTCAGCTGGAATCGGCCGTCGGCCAAGAGATTGCTTCATGATGACGCTTTATAA
>DATIGH010000292.1:0-8643 GCA_035454845.1 Nitrospira sp. | reverse complement strand
CTGACCTGGCAGCCGGCACCGGGTTGTCCTGACCACCTGCCTCTCTATTGGCTGCTCGAAGGCGATGCGAGACGGCTTGCAGTCCAAGTCAGCTGTCATCAGGACATTGCTGGAGACGGCGCGTTCTCATTCGGCATGCTTGCCGAATTTGAAGGGCAGTTGCGGGAACGAGGAGCGTGGTGGTATCCACGGATGTTCTGGGAGGCCGGATTGTTGGGGCAGGTGCTGTATCTGGAAGCCGAAGCAGCGGGAGTCCGTGCCACCGGCATCGGATGTTTCTTTGACGATCCCGTGCACGAGATCGTCGCCATCAACGGGTTGAGCCTGCAATCGCTCTATCACTTTACGATCGGGGGCCCAGTGGAGGATCTCCGTCTCATGACCCTTCCGCCGTACGGTCACCTCACACGGCCATCTCCTGCTGCGGATCGATGAAGGGACCTCATGTTTAAAATTAGAAAGCGGACCGACAAGCCAAAGCCCACGGTGCTCTATAACATCGTCGAGGATTACTCGGAGTTCGAGGCTCCGGGAAATGTCACGGCATGTGCGATGACCCTTCCGGAAGAGCTTCCGGCCCACGCCAAAGTGCTCTCGGAAAGTTATGACGTACCGCTCGAGACCATGACCCGACTGCTGACGGAGGGCGGGACCTTCGTGTATCCGCAGGAACGCGGCATCCTGACCCGTGGACTTTTCGCCTGCCTGCTGGAGCGGGGAGATGCGATCCCAAAGCAAACGTTTCTCCTCGATCTGGTGCAATTTGCCGAAGCAGAGCACATCGCACGGGCGCGATCACTGTCCCTCCTCGACGCGGCTCGGGAGGTGTTCTATCGGACATTGCCCGATGAACTGAAGGCAAAGCTCTCGCAAAAAAATCTGGGACTGGATTATCGCACCCTCGATCGCGGCGTCGCGAAGGGCGGCGATATCAAATATGTCGACTTCCGCAAGGATTGGTCGCCGCACTTCAAGCGGCTCTGCATCATGCCGGATGGCCGGCTCGTCGAAACTGGCGGACTCGAGGACTTCGCCCGGCTGCACGGCATTACAACCGCTCAGGCCAAAACGCTCGTCGAGCAGGGCGGCACCCTTGAAGTCGGCGCCGGCGAGATTCTGGCTTGTCAAATCGTCAACGGCCAGCCGGCTGTTGCCCGATTCAGCGCCAAAAACTATGTGAAAGCGAAGGAGTTGGCTGCTTCGAAGCCTCTTCATCTCATGGACGCCCTGAGCGAGGTCGCCTATGCCGATCCTGCCATGATGCGAGGCCTCGTTCGCAAAGAGCTCACCGGAGGTCGGTCGTGACCAGTCCTCTTAACGGGTTGCGATGAAGCCTCCCGTTGGTCTTTTCTTGGTCGTCTGTGTCGCCTCCTGCGCCCCCAAGCCGATCCTGTACCCCAACCAGCATTACAAAGATGTCGGACAGGAGACGGCTGAACGCGACATCGAAGACTGCAGCCAGATGGCCAAGGACGCCGGTGCCACGGCAAGCCGGGGGAAGACCGGTCAAGTGGCCGGCAGTACAGTCGGAGGCGGAGCCGTCGGATCGGCCGCGGGAGCGGTCGGCGGAGCCGTTGTGGGACATCCAGGCCGAGGAGCGATGGTCGGAGCGGCGAGCGGCGCGACGGCCGGCTTTCTTCGCGGCTTGTTCCGGCGCGCTCCACCCAGCCAGGCGTACACGCAGTTCGTGCAGCGCTGTCTGAAAGAACGGGGGTACGATCCGGTTGGTTGGGAGTGAGAACGGGGGAAAGAGGAACGCTATTTGACCAGTTCTTCATTGACCGCTTCGACCATCTTGTTCAAGTCGAAAGGCTTTTCGAACACACGGCGGGCCCCGAACAATTTGGCGACGTCGAGAAAATTGCGGTCACCTTGTGCGCCGGTCATGGCGATGATCTTGGCGTCCAGGTACTCTCGGGTCAGCTGCAGGGTCGCTTCCAATCCGTCGGTACCCGGCATCAAAATGTCCATCAACACGAGATCGACGTTGTTGTTCTGATACAACGTTAACCCTTCGCGACCGTCTCGTGCCTCGAGCACTCGATGCTTCGCCTTCTCCAGCACGTCCTTGAGGAGGTGCCGGATCGAGTCTTCATCGTCGATGACCAAAATCGTGGCCATAGTGCCTGTGGCTCCGTGAACGGCGTGATAATACCCGTCTTGATCGAATGTGTCTAGCGAGAAATGGTCTTGACGAGTGGGAGTGAACCCTAAGCACGTCTACAGTTGTTGACTGAGTCGAGAGCCCTGCTGCGCACGAGGGAAGGGCTCGAAAGATACAGGTTGACCTCGCTCCAGCTATTTGATACAAGCCAGCCCAACTACGTACGTACCGTCATGTCATCGCCTGATTGGTCCTGGACCAGACGAACACTATTGAAAACATCCGTGGCCGGCGTGCTGTGCCTCGGCGAACGGTTTCTCCTGCCGCCTTTTGCGCGTGCTCAGGCCGTAGCTCTGCCGGAGGGCGAATTGTCGTTCTACAACGTGCATACCAATGAACGGTTGCGCGTGCGCTATAGGGACGAGCAAGGGCAGTACGATTTGCCGGCGTTGGATGAGCTCAATCACATCCTTCGCTGCCACCATACGGGTGAAGTGGTCACGATGGACCCTCGCGTCATCGAGCACATCAATCTAGTGCAAAAAACGCTCGGTGGGGAGGGGGAGATCCATGTCATCTCCGGCTATCGCTCACCGGAGTACAATGCCCTTCTCGTGAAACGAAGTCGTCGAGCCGCGAGGCACAGCCTGCATGTGGAAGGACAGGCCGTCGACTTCTTTATTCCCGGCGTCCGTCCTCGCGCTATTCGGCAGGCGGCCCTGAAGCTGCAATATGGCGGCGTGGGGTACTATCCCCGCGCACACTTCATCCATCTCGATTGCGGACCCTTCCGCTCCTGGTAACCTCTCCTCGCGTGTTATCGTGTCGACGTCCTCTGGGGGCTAAGGCGCAAACCTTGTGACAGCCTAACCGACGCTGATGCTTTCCTTATCCGATTTTTCAACGGCCTTGGTGATCTTTGCCATCGCCTATCTCCTCATCATCACCGAGCGAGTTCACAAAACCATTGTCGCGCTAAGCGGCGCCACGCTCATGATCGTCTCAGGCGTTCTGACTCAGGAGCAAGCATTTTATTCTCATGAGTTTGGCGTGGATTACAACGTCGTCTTCCTCCTCATCGGCATGATGGTGATCGTGAACATCGTCCGGGAAACCGGACTCTTCGAGGTGCTGGCAATTTGGTCGGCCCAACGAGCCGGAGCACAACCCTATCGCATGCTGGCACTCCTGGCCCTTGTCACCGCCGTGTTGTCCGCCATGCTCGACAACGTGACTACCGTGCTCTTGATGGCGCCCGTCACACTCTCCATCACCAAGCGGCTTGAGTTACGCCCCGTGCCGTTCTTGATCGTGGAAGCCATGGCCTCGAACATCGGCGGAACCGCAACGTTGGTAGGCGACCCCCCCAACATCATGATCGCCAGCAAGGCGGATTTAGGCTATCTCCAATTTCTCATCGTGCTTGGCCCCATTGTCGTGGTCATCATGACCGTATTCCTGCTCTGCCTTCGCATGGTTTATGGGCGTGCGATGCAAGTGGCGCCGCATCTGAAAGAGGCATTGTTGGAGCTGAACGCGCGGGATGCCGTTCAGGACCCCGTGATGCTCAAACGGAGTGTGTGGCTCTTGGCGGCCGTCAATGCGGCGTTTTGTCTGCACGGCGCACTCCACTTGGAGCCGGCGACGATTGCTCTCGTAGGCGCAAGCGGCTTCATGTTGCTCGGCCATGCCACCAAGAAGCACGAACAGCACGCGGATGAATTGTCGTATTTGACGGATGTGGAATGGAAAACGATTTTTTTCTTCATCGGCCTGTTCATCCTGGTCGGGGGCCTGGTGAAGGTCGGAGTCATCAGTGGGCTTGCCGCGGAGGTCGTGTCCTTTACCCACGGTTATCCGGCCATGTCGGCGATCGCGATCTTGTGGGGATCGGCGTTCCTCTCAGCGATTGTCGACAATATCCCCTATGTGGCCGCCATGAATCCACTGGTCGTCGATCTGGCGCGCTCACTACACCCGGAGATCGATGACTACACGATGCTGGTTCATCATCCGGAGATTTTGCCGCTGTGGTGGGCGCTCGCCCTCGGCGCCTGCCTGGGCGGGAACGGCACGTTGATCGGCGCGAGCGCGAACGTGGTGATCGCGGATTTGGCGCGCAAAGCGGGACATCCGATCAGCTATCGGCAGTTCTTTATGATCGGTTTTCCCGTCATGCTCGGGTCGCTGCTGCTGAGCACCGTCTATCTCTGGCTGCTCTTTTTCCGGTAACGTCAGCCTCGCGATGCCGCGACGCCGACGTCACCGCGGCTTCCTCTAGAGAAAACAGGACGGGTTCATGCGACTATATTGGACGAGCCGGTCGTACGACGTGGAGCAGTCGGTACAATAAAATTCGGAGAACATCACGTCTTGTCCCGGGCGCAGATGGCGTGTGAGGTAATCCGCCATCGTGCACCAGTCTTGATCCCCTGAACCATCCCCTTGCTGATCTTTCACGCGCAGACAGCCTGGACAGCAGTATGTGAGATGTCGGTTGCTCATCGCTGGTCTCCTCTGTGCTTCGGAGGGACATGATTCCCTTCGGGACGGCCGCGCAACGCCTCGAGCACTTGTGCCGCCTCGTCATGCCACACTGTTGGAGAAAGGAGAAAAGGGACTTGATCAGGCCGCGGTATTGGGGGGACGAAGAAGGTTGTGTTCGTTGACGTCTTTCTTGAGCCCGCTCGACGTTTCCCGTGAGGGCGCGACGGGCATCGCAGGGACGCCATCCGATATCGTGGCGGGCAATGAAAAGCCCTCGAGGATGAGATTATCCGTCTGCTCCGACGCGAACTGCAGGGTCCAGAGCGTCATGGTGCTGCCGAGTACATTCATGGCCACGCAGAGGCAGACTACGCCGATCCCGTAGAGGATGAGGCGGGGAAGGCAATGCCCTCGTTCGCGCAGCATGCGAATGCTCCGGTAAGTGCACTAGTCTAAAAGGCCCCGATCCCTCCTGTCAACAAACGGCCTTCGACCTCAGGCGGCCGGCAGAATTTTGACTCCGGCTTCCTCGAATTTTTTTTCGATGGCGAAGCGCAGGTCGCTCGCCACTTCATGCGGATCGATATCCAGCCGGATTTCGAGCCAGTAGTTTAAGGTGAAAATGCGGCCTTGGCTGCCGAAGTCCTCGAGCAGGACTTGGGGCTGTGGCGTCTTGAGCACGTGCGGATGGCTGGCTGCCAAATCGGCCAGCAGATCCATGACGGTCTGAGAAGATGATTCGTAGGAGGCGCCGATGCGCAGAGAAAACCGGCCGATACGGCTTGAATACGTCCAGTTCGTCAGGTAGCGCTCGAGAAAACTGCTGTTCGGAATGAGCGTCACGATGCCCTTGGCGTCCCGGACCGTAGACGATCGCAGTCCGATGGTCGTCACGCGGCCGCGCACGTTGTCCACTTCGATGAGGTCGCCGACGCGCAACGGGCGTTCGATGAGCAGCAGGATGCCGCTGATGACGTTTTTGAGCAGATTCTGTGCACCAAAGCCGACGCCAATCGCCACCGCGCCGCCCAGGAATGCGAAAATGGTCAACGGGATCTTCACCCAAACAAGGCTCGACACGATCAGCACGGTCAGTAACAGGGCCTGGCTCCACTGGCGGAACAGATTCGCCAACTCCGGGTCTACACCGAAGCGTCTCATGGCCAGCCGGCCGACCAGTCCGGCCAGGTAGAGGCAAAGCCAATAGCCGATCGAGAGGATCACAAGCGCGGTGAGGATTTTGCCGACGGTGACGCTGCGATGCCCCGTGATCTTTTTGCCGTCCACCTCAATCGTATCTTCCGCGCTGAATAGCTCCCAGTCCCATGCGGCCTTGGCCTGGCCCCACGCGCGCTCCCACCAGGCTTCCAGCCTCGCCGACCAGGGCAGCTCCTTTTGCTGTTCCTTGAACATCGACTTCCATCGCTCGAGAAACCGCGACGTCTGCTCGAGGCGTTGGAGTGCTGTGTTGTAGATATCTTCTCGTTGCCGGTGGGCATCGAGCAGGGCCTTCCCGTGCGCGCGGGCATCCGGTGTTGTGCTGTTCTTGACGCGCGATTCCAATTCGCCGATCTGGCCGGAGACGATGCTGGCTTGCTGCCGCACATAGTCTCTTGAGGACCGGAAATTGGTGAACAGCGGCGTGAAGCGATCGTAGGCCTCGGCGATTGTTCCGGAATCCTGGTCGTGCACAATGGCGAACCGGCTTTCCCAGAGTTGACGCTCGCCCTCGACGACGTCCAGCATCAACTGCAGCAGATCGCTCTTGAGCGACAGATTGTCGGTCAGAACGCGGGCGAGCTCCACCGCGTCTTGGGCTCGGCGCACCTCGCGGGGCACCTGTCGGCGTCGAGTCGCCAGCTTGCGCTCCATGGCGCGCAGCTCATCGAATTGGCGAAGCCGATCGGCGGTCGTGCGGTCCAGTTCACCGGTGAGACGCTCCCGTTCCTTCGACAGCCGCGTTCGTATCTTGGCGAGATCCTCTTCGGTGAATTCCGTTTGGGGTTCTATCGCAGCCAAGCGGTGCTGCGCCGATTCGAGGCGCGCGCGGGCGTCGGACAGCTCTTCCTCGACGCGCGTCTTTGAAAGTTCGGCGGTCTGCAATTGGGCGGCGGCGGCGCGTTGGCGCAGTGCTTCGAGATCCCGCAACCATCGCTGCCGCGCATCGGCGGCCGATCCTTTTTTGGCTTCCAGCTGCTCGGAGGTTTGCCGTAATCGCTCCTCGGCGGCCTGCAGCGATTCCCGGGCATGGGTGGAGCGAAGTTCAATCAGGCTGAGTTGGGATTGAAGAGCCTCGACGGTCAGCCGTTGCGAAAAGACGGTATTCCACAGCTGATCGGCAGTGAAGACGGAGGGTGAGGCGGTGTCCGCCGGCGTGTTGATTTCAGCTTTGGCCGAGGAGTCAGCCAGTTCTTCCCGATGGTGGCGGGCCTGTTCCAGGCGCAAGCTGTCGTCGATTTGCTCATCGAGGCTGCGAACGATATGGTGAAGGAGAGTGCGCCGTTCCAGCAGCTCTTCTTCAGGTGTGCCGGCCGGTGCGTTCGCCGCCAAGGTCTTCGGTTGGTTGACCGCATCAAGCTCCGCTTGGGCTTTTTCCCGTTTGGCGCGCAGCTCGGAAGGCGTGGTGTGATCCGTGGTCGCTGTGGCAGCGGGCGTGGCCGATTCCCTAGACGCAGTGACGTCGGCGGCCAATCCCTCCGAAGCGACGGAGAAGCCGAAGAGCACCACCATGACGACAATGACGGAGGATCTGGGAATGTTCATGGGATGTAGGTTGGTTATCACGCCATGCCCAGCGACAGGACTCGGGAGAACCCTGGGAGCAGAGCCGTTAAGAGAGTTTTGATAGGCTCGCGGATTTTGTTGCGCGCTGGTGCGTCACATGAGTGCACTGTCGTCATTGATTACTGTCGAAACTGTCCCACCGAAAAAAATGTTCTCGGGCATTTGCTAGTCGATAGACGGCGGTGCGTCGCTCATAGTGATCACAAGCAGGGACGCCAACCCATCGCCGACATGACTCCACGGCTCAAACCCATCAAAGACCAAGTCATCGTCATTACCGGCGCCTCGAGCGGCATCGGACTCGTGACGGCTCGTATGGCCGCAAAGCGCGGCGCCCGCCTCGTGCTGACGGCCCGCAATCGGGAAGCGCTGCAGCGAGCGGCCGAGGAAATCACGGCCGATGAATCCAGCGGCGGCATGGCCACGTTCGTCGCGGCGGACGTATCGGACGACTCGGCGCTTCAGCGGGTGGCGGAGGAGGCCATTGCCCGGTTCGGCCGGATCGACACTTGGGTGAACGGTGCCGGTATCTCGGTGTATGGCCGCTTGATGGACATCTCGCTGCAGGATCAACGGCGGTTATTTGAGACGAATTTTTGGGGAGTTGTGATCGGCTGCCGCATTGCTGTGCCCCATCTGCGAAAGGGCGGTGCCCTCATCAATATCGGAAGCATACTCTCCGACCGTGCGATTCCCTTGCAGGGAATTTATAGCGCGAGCAAGCATGCCATCAAAGCCTATACCGACGCTCTGCGCATGGAACTGGAGCATGACCGTCTGCCGATCTCGGTGACATTGATTAAACCCTATTCGATCGACACCCCCTATGCTGAACACGCGAAGAACTACCTGGCGACGGAGCCGACGTTTCCGTTGCCGGTGTATGCGCCAGAGGTGGTCGCAGAAGCGATTCTCCATTGTGCGGAGCACCCGACACGAGATGTCTATGCGGGGGGCATCGCGAAGGTGATGGCCACGCTGAGTCATATGGCTCCGAGACTGACCGACAAGATGATGGAGTCGCTCTTCGATATGCAGTTGAGCGACCAGCCGGAAGAGGACCGCACTAACAACAGTCTTTACGCGCCGACGAGCGGGCTCAAGGAACGCGGAGGGCGCGCGGCGTATGTGGCGGAAACGAGTCTGTACACTCAGGCTTCCCTGCATCCGCTTCTGACCGGCGCGGCGCTTGCGGCGACCGGGCTGACGTTGGCGTCATGGCTGCGACGCCGAACCGACTACGGATCCAAAGATCATCCGTGGTATGA
>DATIGH010000291.1:0-3251 GCA_035454845.1 Nitrospira sp. | reverse complement strand
CACGTGCTGCGTGAGTTTCAACGCTTCCTCCCCGTCGTTGGCCACATCGACGGTGTAGCGTTCTTCACGGAGTCCTTTTTCCAGGAAGCCGGCAACGCTGACGTCGTCTTCTGCCACCAGGAGGCGCATGAGTTACCCCATCACTGCAGGTTCCCCACAGTATCGCGCCTCCATGAATCTAATGCAAACTTGGCATGAAGGATTTTTCATGTAGGTGGACAAAAGGACCAGCGGCCCGCAGGTGGCTTCGCGTGTTCTCTTCCGCGTTTTCACATCCCTTTCATATGGACTTCAGAAATTTTTCACGGTGGTCATGCACGATCAAAGGATGCGCGATCACTGGTTGGAAGGCGATGGAACCGCGACCACCACAGACTAGCGAGGACATGAGCGAGAAGCTGGGCGAGCCATCGCATGGAGGGCGCGATGTTCATCGGCATTCGAGTGTCTGGGCAGGCGCAGCCTGGATGATTGGGCTCTCGTTGCTTCTGTTCTTCGTGCCGGCCGTCAATGGGCTGATCGCCGGCGCGGTGGGGGGGTACCTCGTGGGATCCTTGTCCCGCGCGCTGACGGCGGCGGTGGTACCCGCCTTCATCGTCGCGGTTGCGTTCTGGATCGGCTTCAGTCTCACGGGACTCCCGGTGATCGGCTTCTTGGCCGGAGGCGCGATTTCAGTCTGGATCATCATGTCCGAACTGGGATTGTTTCTCGGCGCGGCCTTGGGCGGAACGCTTCATCAGGTCGTTCGTCACGCGTGACTCGCTCATGAAACACATCACGGGAAGATCAACACGGAGGTATACAGATGATTCGGACAGACCGAGGACGACAGCAAACATTCGTTGCCCTCGTCGGGGCGGTGGTGCTCGGCAGCATCGCCCTCGTGGCGGCGACGCCCTCTACCAGCACGGCTCAGGATTGGGATTACGACTACTACGACGGTGCGTACGGCCCAATGGGCTACGGGTGGTATTACGACTATTACGACTACGAGCCGTCAGGGTTTGGAACGCGAGATTGGCGCTGGAAATCGGATGCGGAGCTGAAAGAAGACGTGCAGAGCGAGTTGTTTTGGAGTCCGTTCGTGGACTCAGACGATATCAGTGTGTCGGTGAAAAACGGCGAAGTCACGTTGAAGGGCACCGTCGAAGATGAAAACGAGGTCGATGACGCGATCGAAAATGCGTACGAGGCCGGCGCGAAGAACGTCATCAGCAAATTGGAGACCGAGGAAGAATCCGAAAGTTAGTCACTGACTTTTCTCAATTGGGCAGGCATGGAGGAATCATACATGATCACGATGAGACACACGGCAACGGTCACCGTCGCGGTCGCGGCGCTGTTGGCCTTGACCTTCACGGCTGCGGACGCGCGATCGCGCACCGATCAGCGATTCGGCATGGACGATCAAAGAAGCAGTCAGCGCGGAGAACAGTGGGAGCACATTTCGGGAACCATCAAGAAAACCAAAGAGGTCGAGGTGCGCGGCCAAGATCACGACAATCTGGTCGTGCAGTTGAAGACGAATCGAGGCGACAGGATGATCGTCGACCTCGGCAACGTCGAGCACATCGAGGATCTTGATTTGCAGAAAGGGGACCATCTGACCGCCTGGGGACGCACGGTGAACATCGGCGACAAGCGCGTGTTCATGGCCCATAAGATCCGGGCCAATGATGAGACGGTCGAAATCGACCGCGAGCAAATGTCAGGACGGGACATGCGTCAGCGCGGGCGTCACGCTGACAAGTATGAGTTTGGGGCGTCTCATCAAGATCGATCCCAGCAGTCGGCTCGGGAGCGGCAATCGGGCGACAACTACTAATGCCAAGGCGCGAAGACGGTTGTCTTCGCGCCTTGTTCGGAATCACGAGTAACTGAGGACCAGTGCTTTACAAGGAGGTAGATTCATGCGGCTGATACACCGATCACTTTCAGGTCTACTTCTTCTCACTCTTGCGGGAGGCGGCTATGCGGTGTTGCCAACGGCGTCCAGCCAAGCCGCTGAATGGTTGGCGCCTGCAGCCGACGAGCGCATTACCGCCGACTGGGTGAGGGATGTGGCGCAGGAGTTGCGGAAGAACCGGTATAAGAATGTGTTTATGAACCAACCCTTCGGCTGTGACCAATGCCGGATTCTCCATTATCTCAACAATGCCGCCGGCGCATTGGACAATGACGAGCCCAAACTGGCCAAGAGCTTCGTGAAACGGGCTCTGCGTGTGCTGAGGGACGGTAAGGAGGAAGGGTGGTACAGCAGCGCCGACATCCGCCCGATCAAGCGCGTGATCATTCAGAAAGCGGACAAGGCATTCAAAGAGGCGGGAGCAGAGTTGGCCTTCTCAAGCCCCAAAAACCGGCGTGACGAGCGATATGCGCGTGGTGATGATCCCCTGTTTAGTCGATCAGGAGAGGATGAGGCCTATGGCGAGCGAACGAATCGCTGGCCGGCTTATAGTGGCGACGATGCGCGCGATGTCCGCGAGAAGCGCACACGGAGTGAGCGGGCATCGCGTGACCGCGACAAGGGCCGCAGCCGCCAGGCCGCACGCGAACAGGACCGCGTTCAGGATTTCTATGCTCAGGATTGGGATCAACTTGGGTTTGGCGATGAGTCGCGAGAGAACGAACGATCGCGCTCCCAGACTGCGATGCATGACGACCGGCGACAGGGACACACCTTCAAGCGCACCGTGCAGAAGGCGCTCGATCACGCCCAGAAGGCCAACGAAGCCGGCAAGCATGGAGATTCCGAGAAGCTGGTCCAGTACTCCCAAAAGGCGTTGGATCTGGCAAAGGAAGCGCAGCGCGCCGGTCACAATGAACGGTTGAATGAAGGCGTCTATGCGCTGGGCGAAGCGATTGAACACGGCAACAAACAGGAGACGAAGGATGCCAGAGAGCATGTCATGCATGCCATCATGAAGCTCTCCCAGTCCGCGGATCTCCAAATACCGGAGGACGCCATCCCGGCGTCGTGAAGGGGATTTGCAGTTTAAGTTTCGAAAGGGGGGCACGCCATGACGCGATTGATGCTGTTGTCTCTGTTGATCGGTTGGTCTGCGGCGGCTTCGTGCCTCGCCGCCGACCGCACGGCGATCGGCGGTGAGCCGGACCAGCCATCCATGTCTCCGCAGGTCGGCAGTAACGGCCATACGCCGGCTGCTCGCTACGCCCTGAGTGAGTACCGCATCGGGCCCGAAGACGTGCTCAACATCTCGGTCTGGAACAATACGGCGATCAGCCGCACC
>DATIGH010000290.1:0-2361 GCA_035454845.1 Nitrospira sp. | reverse complement strand
AGGTTCATCGGCATCCAACTGTAGTTATAGATCTTGTCCCAGAGGGTCGCCGTCATGAGAAACTCGGACGGCGAGATGCCTTCGGCTTTGACCGGCGTATTCATGAACGACGTCGGACCGTCGATCACGAAGAGCGTGATGGTTCCGACGAGATTCAAGAGTACGCCCAAGGCGATGTGCCGGGCCTTCTTCTCCCCTTTCCACGCGTCCCAGGAATAGAAATACATGTAGAGAAGAACAGTCTCTCCAATAAAGAGAAGCGGATAGATGACCGCGAAGACCAAAAAGAAGTGGTTGATGAGCCAGGTGGTGAATTGGGGGTACGTGGCCAGGAGGACGAAGATGAAGAGTCCGCCGGTGAGGGCGGTCATGCTGTACAAGATGACCGTAACCTTCATGACCTCCTTGGCGAGGCGATCGTAGCGGGGATCTTGCTTTCGATACCCCAGCCATTCGGAGATCACGACGAAAATCGGGGCCCCTAGGATGAAGGCGGCGAACAAGATATGGAGCTGGGCAACGATCCAGACCGCGGTCCGGTTGCCCGTGTAAGGAAACTCAACCGGCGGCGCGCCTGGAGCCTGCGCGTAGGCCACGCCTCCGAACAGCGCCAAAAGCGCACACGAAGCCAACAGACCGCGCTGCCATGTTTTCATAGTGTGTCGCCGCCCTCCTCCATGAATCCGGTGATGCCGGTCGCGTCGTTACTTACCCACCTCGGACTTGGCCACCGCAACGTTGCCGGCATCCGCCCACTCTTTCTTGCCGTCGTCCCACTTCTTTCCGGAGAGTCCGAAATTGCGCTCGAAGAGCACGAGCTTCCACCGGTCCTCCTCTGACAACTTGCTCTTCCACGCCTTCATTTTCGTATTCGGGACACCTTCAGAAATCCGCCAGAACCATACCGAATCGGAATACAGCTTCATCCGCTCAGCGTTGCGGAAATCGCGGGCGCCCGCCTTGACCGGCTTGCCGTCCTTTCCATGGCAGCTGGAGCAGTTGACGTCGGGGTTCGTTTCGCCGATGAAGAGCTTTCGTCCCTCTTCCGCTTTGGCTGCATCGCTCCACCAGCCGTCCGGCATGTGCTTATCGGCGTACTCGGCAGGCGCCGGAGGGGGCGGGACAATCGGTCCCTCTCCACCGCCTTCGCATGCGACCACGACCAGCCCAACCACCATCAAGAATGCTGCGTGCATACTTCTCCATTGGTTCATAACCGTTCCTCGCTCCTTATAGTTTTCAGACGAAAAAAAGACGCTTTGCGGGAGCGACTGCACTCCTGCTAAAGCGCCGATACCTCGCGATTCCGGGAAGCTACGCGCACTGACCCCCGCCACATTGCTTGACCGATCCGGCGAGGTGCCATAGACTCACGGCCCGCCATCGGTGTTAATGCTTTCTCTTGCCCTGCGTCTTGCCTCGTTTCTGCCCCTGTTTCCGCCGTGCCTTGACGATCCGCTTCACTCCAACAGCTCCGGCCACGACAGCTGCCGTTCCTCCTAAGCCCCACCATAACCAGGTGGGTGGACTGTTCACGTCATGCACACAGCCGGTCCCAAAATGAATTTGAATTTTGCGTTCAGACTCCAGGTCTTTCGGATCGAACTGTACTTTATGGTTTTGCTGCTCTCCCTTGGCCTCAATCAAGAGCGGGTCGCCTAAATTTTCATTGTGCAGATGGAAAGTCGCTCGATAGTATCCGTCACCATCTGTCTTGACGACCTGCCCATATGAGATCTTGGTGTCTTTGACAAGGACGTCCGTATTGACCATTCCCTTGCCATCTGCCCCGCACACGAACCCTTCAACCGTAAACCGATGATCAGCCTCATGCGTGGCCGAGCCGTCCGACGGGAAACCGACACCCAGCCATAGGGCGGCGAATGCGACCGTGAATCCCTGCCGTCGTTGCCATCTTTGCCGCAAACCGGAGCGCGTTCGTGTCGCTCGCGTACTGGTTTCAAACAACAAAACGCCTCGCCACGACAGGCTTCCCCAGTTTTGAGGCCGATGTTTCTAGCATAGGCCCCCCTCGTTGTCAACGACAGGGCCGGAGGGACCTTGCCCGCGGCAGCCGTCCTGACGCCAGCATTGACTCTGGGAAAATGCGGCCGCTACAAATGCCCTCGAGTGCGGGCGTCGGCTTCGATGCGAGCGGCTAATGCCCGGCGTTCGGAGTCCTTCTTGGAGACCCATGCCTCCCAGGACCTTCCGTTGGCCGTGTCTTCGCCCGTGAAGGCGAGGGTCGCGATATTCGCGTACGCAATCCGCCGAGGGGCCGGATCGTCGGCAAGAAAGAGCTCGATCCACGGCTCGGGGCCGTCGGTCTCGCGATTGAAGAGATAGCCAACCACCGATTCA
>DATIGH010000289.1:0-2436 GCA_035454845.1 Nitrospira sp. | reverse complement strand
CCCTGGTTTGACACCGGGTTCTTGCTTGACCTAGAGTGCCCGCTATTATGCCGGCAGAACGTCGCTCGCTGAAGTTCTATCAAGCCGATGTGTTTTCCGCACAACCGTTCGGCGGCAATCCGGTTGCGGTGTTTCCCGAAGCCCAAGGCTTGTCCGACGATCAACTGCAGCAGATCGCCCGCGAGATGAATCTCTCTGAGACGGTGTTCGTGCTGCCGCCGACCGATCCAGCGGCTGTCGTGCGTCTCAGAATCTTCACGCCGACTCAGGAAATCCCTTTCGCCGGACATCCGGTAGTCGGCACCATGCATGTGCTGGCGCAGCTCGGTATGATCGCCACTCCAGAGCCTGTGACTCGGGTGGTGCAGGAGTGCAATATCGGGTTGTTTCCCGTCGACCTCATGATGCGGGACGGGCAGGTCATGCGTGTCGTGATGACGCAGCCGGAGCCGCAATTTCTCGAGCGCATCGAGGAAACCCAGGATTTGTACAAGGTCGCTGCGGCGCTGGGAATTCCGAAACACACGATCACGGACACGAAATGGCCCCTCGAAGTGGTGTCGACGGGCCTGCCTGTGTTGATCGTGCCGGTACGGACGTTGACGGCCGTACGGTCCATCAATCCCGATCCGTCCGCCATCGTCGATTTGTGCAGACGCTTCGGAGCAAACGGCATCACCGCGTTTACGACGGTGACCGTAGAGCCCTTCTCGAACGTGCACTCGCGAATGTTTGCCCCGGCGATTGGCATTCCAGAAGATCCGGCTACGGGAAGCGCCAGCGGTGCCTTGGGCGCCTATCTCGTGCAGAACGGCCTTGTGGAGAAGACTCCCAAGATCGAGATCGTGATTGAGCAAGGATATGAAGTCGAACGGCCGTCACGGATACTGGTGCAGATGGCAACCGATGGAGCGGCGATTTTGTCTGTGAAAGTCGGCGGGCAATGCGTGATGGTTGTTGAAGGGACGTTGAGCTTTTAGCAGAACGATGAAAACGCCATCTCACTGCGTTCTCGGTCGCATGCTCCCTGCGACGTACCTAAAACCGTACGCCTCGGTCAACATGCTTCCTGCGGCCTCTCGGTGAAGGCGCGTCCTGGCGCGCCGGGGCGGGCGGGTGAGAAGGATGGCGTTTTGATCGTTCTGCGAGAAGAACTTGGGTAAGGGCCGCGTCCCGGGTAAACGATTGCGAAGCAATCGGTGGGTCGGCGGGTGAAAAAGTATTGGGCAGGGTGGGCGGGTGAGAAAAATTCCTGTCAGCCATATGAGAATCAGCCGTCCTCGCACCCCGCCCGGTGTGGGGCCCCGCTGCGGGCGAGCAAATGATCAACGCCGCCCGTTCCTAAAAACTCTGATGAGGAGCTAAGAAGGTAGACGGGGCGCCTTGTTGCTCAAGCCATGGATAAAGCGATCTGAGATCTTCTTTTTGGGGTAGAATGTGGGCAGAGTTGAAGAGGGAGGGCCTATGTCACCAGTTTCCAGCATCATGACGAAGAATCCCAAGTCGGTAAGCCCGACGACGTCCGTGGTGAGCGCGGCGAAGACGATGAAGTCGGCCCGTATCAGCGCGTTGTTTGTAAAGAAAGGCAAACAGTTGGTCGGCATCGTCACCGATACCGACATCGTGCGGCGAGCCGTGTCCTCCGGCAAGCCGCTCGGCAAACTGACGGTAGAGAAGATCATGACGTCGCCGATCCGCTCGATCGAGGCGGGCAGCCCCATTGACGACGCGCAGGATATGATGGGCGATCACAGCATCCGCCATCTGGGCGTGACAAGGAACGGGGAGATCGTCGGAGTCGTGTCAGTCCGCGACTTGCTGCTCTTCTATAAGCGGTACGCACAGTCCAAGCTGCCACCGGCGATGGGATATGACGAGCCGAAAATAGCCCAAGATTGAGAATGCTGAAAACGGTTTGTAACTGCGTTCTCGGTCACATGTCTCCTTGCGACGTACATAAAAACGTACGACTCAGTCGCCATGTTTCCTGCGGCCTTGACGGGTGAATGACGGTCGGCAGAGCGGGCTGTCTCTTTCCCGCTTCACGCTTCACGAGAGACGAGTGACGTTTATTTAGAGAGCTCTTTCACCAGGTGGCCGAGTTCGGGAAGAATCAATTTTTCCATGGCGAGCCGGACCGCATTTTCGGATCCGGGAGTCGAGAACAGCACGCGGCCTTTGATGATGCCGGCAGTTGCCCGGCTCATGATGGCCGGCGAGCCGATGTCCTGATAGGTGAGATAGCGAAAGACTTCGCCGAATCCGTCCAACCGTTTTTCAAGCATGGCGTCGACGGCCTCGAACGTCGAATCCCGCCGCGAGATGCCCGTTCCACCATTGATGATGATGGCCTGTACCTGGTCGTGAGTTGTGCCTTCGTCGATCCGGGCCTTGATCTGGGCCGGCTCGTCCTTGACCAGATGATAGGCAGCGATC
>DATIGH010000288.1:0-4742 GCA_035454845.1 Nitrospira sp. | reverse complement strand
ATGTCAACCGCTCCATTCAGCGAAAGTTAGACTCAGCTAGGGCTCGACCGTCACGTCCACAAATGCCGGCATGCTGTCCGCGCCTTTCTTATCCGTGACTCTCAGCCTGAAGCGGAAGAGTTTGGGCTCGGAGACGAATGGCGCAAGGAAAGAGGCCTTCGGCATGTTGAGATCCAGGAGCGGCACTTTCGCCCCGCGGACCTGGCTCCACGTATAAAACAACGCTTCCCCTTCAGGGTCTCGGCTGGCCAAGCCGTTGAGCTCGACTTTCGTTCCGGATTTGACGGTGCGATTCTCACCGGCCACAGCCACGGGTGGCTCATTGGGTTCATCGCCCACGGACACGGTCACGTCCAACGACGCCTGTTTCCCGCGGTTCTTTACCGTCAGAGCGGTTTTTCCATTGCCCACGATTTTGAGCATGCCGTTCGGCAGCACCTGGATCACCGTGTCGTTCGAAGAATGATACGTGGTCCCGCTCGATGGGGCGGTTAACGGCCTCACGACGCCATCAGCGAAATCCCCCACCACAGGGAGTTCGAAGATCTTGCCCAGCACATCCACTTGTCCGTAGGTGGCCAATTGCCCCTCGCGTCCCAGCAGCAAGGGCTTGTCAGTTTCGAAATCGATGCGCTCAAGCTTGGCATCCGGTTCGGCATTGACGATGATTTCATCGAACACCGTTCGGCTTCCCAATCTCCCTCGTGAAATCTCGGCGACTGCGAGCAGTCGCATCGGGCCGATCGCCTCAGAAGGAACCTTCAAGGGACCGCCGAAGGCCGGATCCTTGTCCCCGGTGGAGACCAATACGGGAAGCGAGACGACGGAACCGCCTACGACAGTATCCTTCTGAAGAAATTTATCAACCGAGATCTTTGCGTCGGAGCTCGACGACTCCGCCGCGCCTTCATCCTGCAGGACGAGGGTCTCGTCCTGCTCTCGATACCAATAATACCGAACCTTGATGATGCCGATGTCGTTGCCTAAGTCCACATGAGCGGTCACGGTTTTCCCCGAGGTCAGCTTGGCTCCTTCCGACGGCTCTGTGATCTTAAAGGCATGCGCCGGAGAAGCAAATGGAAGACAAAAAAAGCCGACAATGGGAAGAACTGCCACAGCCAACGCCTCACGCTTCACGCTTACCGGTTCACGATTCATGATCACCTCGTCAGATGGAATGGCACGTCAGTGAGGACGACGCGATCTCTAAATAAGAGAGCGCCTTTGAGCAGCAGCGCTCGTTGATTGTGCAAGATATTCTGCCACCAACGCGCCGGCAGAATCTCCGGCAGCACGACGGTAATCCAACATTCCGGATCTTTCTCGAGGTTCTCTTCAATATAGTCTAGGAGCGCGCCGAGGATCGATCGGTAGGGAGACGGCAGTACAATAAGAGGCACGCCACATCCCCATTGCGCCCACTTCATTTCCACGACGGCCGTTTCTTCTTTGTCGACATCGATGAGCACCGCGCGCACCTCGCCCCCGCGGCTTCGGGCATAGTCGACGGCCCGAACCACGGCCTTGTTGACGGCACCGATGGGAATCAGGATGAGATTCCGACGCGGGCGGGGGGGACGGGCATCGCGCGAGAGTTGAACCTGCTCGGACACCGCCTTGTAATGGGAGCGAATGGCCCGGAACATCATAATGAGAGCGGCTACCAGCAGGAAGACAATCCAGGCTCCTTGCAAAAACTTGGTCATGGCGATGATGACCGTGGCGATGCCGGTCGTGATGGCGCCGACCCCGTTGACGATCAGTTTCTTGCGCCAATGCAATCCTTTTTTGAGGAGCCAGCGGCGCACCATCCCGGCCTGAGATAAGGTAAACGAGACGAAGACCCCGATGGCGTAGAGCGGGATGAGTGCATGGGTGTCACCTTGGAAGAGCACCAGCAACAGACAGGCGAAGAACCCCAGGATCATGATGCCGTTTGAGAAGACAAGGCGATCGCCGAAGGTCGCCATCTGGTGCGGCATGTAGCCGTCCCGGGCAAGAATCGACGACAGATGAGGGAAGCCGGCGAAGGCGCTGTTCGCCGCCAGCACCAACAGCATCATCGTTCCCACCTGAATCGCGTAATAAATGAAGCCGGTCCCGAATGTGAGGCGGGCGAGTTGCGATACCACGGTTTCATCTACTTTTGCCATGATGCCGTAGTGATACGCCATCCAGCTGATGCCCATGAACAGCGAACCAAGAATGATCGACATCCACACCATGGTGGTGGCGGCATTGTGCGATTCCGGATGGCGAAACGCCTTGACGCCGTTGGAGATGACCTCCATGCCGGTCACGGCGGCACACCCCGCCGCAAAGGAGCGAAGAATGAGGAACAGCGTCAATTGTTCGGCACCGCTGCCCACCCCGGATGGACTGACGGGAGGGAGCAGGATGTCGGCACCGGAGAGGGATCGAACCGTTCCCACGACCACCATGAGTCCCAAGGCGCCGATGGCGAAATATGTCGGCACCGCAAAAAACTTCCCGGATTCCCGCGCGCCGCGGAGATTGATCACCACGATGAAAACAATGGACACGAGCCCTAAGGCCTCGCGATGAGCAAACAGCGAAGGGACGGCGGAGGTAATCGCGGCCACGCCGGCGGCCACGCTCACGGCCACCGTGAGCACATAGTCGATCATGAGCGCTGCGGCCGCAATCAAGGCGGGCATCTCGCCCAGATTCGAGCGCGCGACGATATAAGCCCCGCCGCCTTCAGGATATTCATGGATGATTTGCCGGTAGGAGATCGTCAACACAATGACGAGAAACAGAATGGCCAGGCTGACCGGAATGGACCATGCCAGCGCCGCCGCTCCGGCAAGGATCAGCACCAGGAGGATTTCCTCAGTGGCGTACGCTACCGAGGAGATGGAATTCGATGAAAATATGGCGAGCGCGAGCCGTTTGGAAAGCCGTTCATGTTCGGCGTGGGCGGTCTTGATCGGATAGCCGACAAGCCAACGCTTGAGGATCATGGACAGGATTATCGCACAAACTTGGGGGCAGCGAGAGGAGAAGAAGCCCTGCGACCTGGGGCGAAAGACTCACTCGAGTATTTGCGGAAGACCATTTATTTGTCGAAGACCACCGCGCGATTCAAGGGATTGACACCCACGAAAAACTTGCGTATGTTTCCGATTCCCTTGCGGTGGGAGAGGAATCCTTCCGCCCGGGGACAGCCCTTATCTCGGAGGCCCTCATCGCACTGTATCCATTGTTTGAGTACCGTAGTACTAACTCACCATTTTTTAAGGAGGCCGGTCCATGTTTTCCCATCTGACAGGGGTCAATCGACCCACCCGCACCCTCGGCGTCATAGCAGCTGCGGCCCTGCTCTGGGCTCCGCTCGCATCCGCCGAGGACGCATCGTCACATATGGCGATGAATCATCAGCTGCCCGCGTGGGCTGAACAGCTCAAAGGACAGACGATCATCGAAGACACCATGTCCGGCAAGGGCGATCGTGCCGCGATGGTCGAGCAGCAGCATCAGCGCATCATGGAGCATATGGCCCAGGATCCGCAGATGCAGGGCGTCAACACCGGCATGTACAACACCTCCTCGATGATGCACCAATATGGGGCCGGCGGGCAGGATATGCTGCTCGTCTCCGATCCTCGCGTCGAGCCGGTGGCCATGACAGGCGGTGGCAAATGCCCGGCGACGGCACCGGTGAAGCAGTACAACGTGTCGGCCATCAACGTCGAAATTACGCTCAACCAGTGGCTCGACTTCTATCCGGGCTATATGTATGCCCTGGATGAAGACATTGAGAAGGTCCGTGAGGAAGAGAAGAAGAATGAGGAAGCGCGCGACAAGGAGGGGCACGATCCCGGCGCCGTCATTCCCGGCGTGCAGGCTCAATGGATTCAACCGCTCGTGATTCGCGGGAATCAAGGCGATTGCGTCAAGATCAAGCTCAGCAACAAACTGGAGGGCGGCGAAGACGTGAGCCTTCACATTCATGGCTCCTCCATGGTGGTGAGCGCGACAGGGGCTGCGGCGACGACCACGAATCCGGATAGCATTGTGGCGACGGAGAAGAGCGCCGATTTTGAATGGTATATCCATCCGAGCACGCAAGAAGGCGTCCGGCAGTTCCACACCTACAGCAACGACCGCGAATTGACCGTCATGGGACTTTTCGGGGCGTTCGTCGTCGAGCCGCGCGGGTCGAGCTACCTCGAGCCGTTGGGTTCAGGCGACCCTACGCCTGCGACGAGCGGGTGGCAGACCATCATCAAGAATGGCACCGGTCCCGACTTCCGTGAGTTTGTGCTGATCTACCACGAAGTCGGCGACGAAGCGTTCCGTCCTCTCAACAAGAAGGGCGACTTCCTTCCACAGCGTGATCCGCTCACCGACGTCTACCGTCCGGGCGGCCGTTCGATCAACTATCGCAGCGAGCCCTTCGGCATCAACAACATGCACGTGCAGCACGAATACTTTGGCTTCGAAGACGAGTCGATGGGCTATAGCTCCTATACCTTCGGCGATCCGTCTCCCACGATTCCGCGCTCCTATATGGGCGATCCCGCCAAGTTCCGGCTGGTTCACGGCGGCTCTGAAGTGTTTCACAGCCACCATCCGCACGGCGGGACCATTCGATGGCCGCGCAGCCCGCGGGCGATCGACGACATGAATCTCTGGGCGACTGCAGTCAATGGACCGGTAAAATATCCGGTCATCCGGCACAAAACGGACCGAGTCGACGTTGAAGTGATCGGACCATC
>DATIGH010000287.1:0-2832 GCA_035454845.1 Nitrospira sp. | reverse complement strand
GCGCGGTTTTCAGGAGGCGCTGGCTCAGGGAGCGGCCGCGGTCATTACACTCGATGCGGATGGCCAACATGCTCCGGAGCACATCCCCTCGCTTATTGCGGCGGCGTTGCGTGCGCCTGAGGCCTTCGTCATCGGCACCCGTCGTGTGGAACAGCGAATAAGCTCCCGTTGCCGGTACGTCGCCAACCGGGTCGCTGATTTTTGGATCTCCTGGGCGGCCGGCAGGCCCATCGAAGACAGCCAATCAGGATTCCGGCTGTATCCGGCTCGATTCCTGCGGACCCTCACGCTCAAGCATGGTTTGAAACAAAGCTTCGTGTTCGAAAGCGAAGTGTTGATCGAGGCGGGCCGAAGGGGAATGCAGTGCCTGCACATTCCCATTACTGTCATGCCGCGGAAGGGGCCTCGCGCCAGTCACTTTCGGCCCGTGGTCGATATCGTCAGGATCACCACGATGGTCGCCCTTAAACTTTTGACCAAAGGACTGGATCGGCGTCATCCAAGAATGATGTCTGAACGAGTGGTGGCCAAGTCGAAGGCAGGAATGGCAGAAGTCGGCAGCCAGGCTCTTACGGGCAGGAGCTAGGTCTTAATTCCCCGCTGCGCTGAGTCTCGCTTTGATTTCATTGTCCAGGCGCTCAATCCACCTCTGATAGTTGACGTGGATCGTACGTTTCACCGGATCGTAGCGGAGGTTGCTACTGTCTTTATAGAGAATGCTGTAATGCGTGGTCGTGTACGGGATGTTGACATGGATCTGGTGACTCTGGACATTAAATTCTCCAACCATGTCTCCCAGTTTCACCGGCGTCATGATCCATGTCTGTTTGATCCCCGCATCGATAATCGCTTTTTGAATCTGTTCGAGCGTTAGCGCCTTCCCCGTAGCCGTTTGGATAGGCGCATCTTTGACTTCGTACACTTGCCCTCCGGCTCTGCACCCCATCGTTGCCAGGAGAATGAGAAAGCCTACGAACATTCCCGCGCGCGTCTTCTTCATCGTCACCCCCTGAGAACCCTTTGTGCGCTAATCGCCTGCGGCGGCCAAGCGTGTTCGAATTGCACCATCCAACCGTTGGATCCATCCGGAATAATTTTCATGAATCGTTTGTGCTGCTTCGTCGTATTTTAGGTTCTTGCTGTCCTTGTAAAGAATACTGTAGTTCTTCGCGGTGTAGGGTATGGACACGACCGCTTGGTGACTACGAATATTAAGCGTGCCCACAATCTCTCCCGGTTTTGTGGCCACCATTTGCCATCCAGCTGCAACACCGGCGGCGACGATCTCCTTGCGGACTTCATCCACGCTTAAGTCCTTGCCAGATGCAGTCTGGACGGGGGCATCTTTCACTTGATAGACCTGGCCCCCACCACGGCAACTGATCACCATGAGCAAGGTGAGGCAGACCGCTAGAACACTCAGTCCGGATCTCATTATGACGACCTCCTGCTTGGGAAGACGAACTCAGTGAAGCCCTCTGCTCTTAGTACGAGCGGCTCGGTCAAGTCAAGCTCGGACGAAGAGGCGTCCATCATGGGGGTCGCGACGAAGTGCCGTTCAAACAGATGATCGATCAGGTCTTCGACGAGGGCCAAGTTTCCCGGGCGCATGCCCATCCGATTCCATTTCGACATCGTTCGGGGAAATTGCTGATCTTTGGCGTGCACGAACTCCGACGGGTGGCAGTAGAACACCACCTGACGGGATGTGCGGCTGATCCAATCGATCATTTTTCCCAGGACCGACAGTCCCAACACTCTGAGCGTTGCGAGGTTGATGGGAAGCATGAAGGCGGACGGCGGCACCTCGGTGATGACACTGCCGCCAGGCCTGCTCAGATCTGTGCCACAGGGACGGTAGGGTTCTGTGGGGGCCCAAAAGTACTTGAGATAGTGAACGCGGCCGAATCCCAGGTCAAATCGCCGAGCGGGCACCGACGAGTCATAGAGGTAGCCTTCTTCTTCAAGAACCCGCAGCGTAGTTTCGCTGATCCAGAGATTGGGCGCGCGAAAAATCACCGGACGGATCCCTGCGGCCTTCTCGACCGCCGCCGTCGCGCGGCGGATCCAGTCGCGTTGCTGTTCATAATCGGCCGCGCGGAAATCCTCATCCTGCTCCAAGCCGCCATGCGCCCAGCCGTGGGTTCCCAGCTGGTGGCCGCGTTCATGACAGCTACGTACCAGATCCGGATACGCTTCGGCAAAACGGCCGGTGAAGAACACGGTGCCTGTCATGCGGTAGCGTTCGCAGCAATCCAACAGCGCTTCGAGCCCCTTCTGGGACCCAGGCACCCAGTCGCAGTCGATGGTGAAGAATAATCGCTTTGGGAACAATGAAGGTGCCGGCATGCGGGGGTTTAGTCGGTCGTGACGAGCCCTTCTATCTCGACCAGGAGTTCTTTGCGGCAGAGGTCACCTTGGAGATACAGCAGCTGGCTGGACAGAAGAAATGGAGCATGGAAGACACGCCGTACCGTATCCAGATGCTTCGGGTTTCGGACATAGACTTTGAACAGCGATTGGAACGTCGTGCCGAGCTCAAGGGAGGGAATCACGTCCTGAGCGCGATCGATGAGCGCGCGAAGGTTGTTCACCGTTTCCAGCGCCTGCAGATCGGCCATCCCCTCATGTCGGCTTTGATGTCCCACGACGCTGGCCGTTCCTGAAATGAACAGTTGCGCGGCACTTTCCGAGCGACAGAGCGTAGCACGGGCAAAGGACGGGCTGCGTGGGCCATAGGTCTTGGGATATTCATACGCATTGATCTGGCGGGGATTGCCGAGGTGGGTGCCGGGATGCGCTCCAGCAAGAAAATAAATGTTTACAGGACCG
>DATIGH010000286.1:0-4687 GCA_035454845.1 Nitrospira sp. | reverse complement strand
AAGGAGAAAAAATTACTCCTCGGTTTGTGATGACGCGGGTGCCGCCTTATGCTTCAAGGCCCGTCCCTTCTCGGGCGTCGGATCGGTGATCACACCATAGATTTCGCGACCTTCGTGTCCTTCCGGTAAGTATTCCGTAATCGGCATCCCGTCTTCCCGCACGAACAAGAGACAATGGCAATACTTGTAGATTTGCATCTCGTCACAGGCGCAGATCCATCGGCGGTGCTTGGCTTCGGCCGCCTTGTCTTTGTAAAAGTTGCAAGGGCAGAGCGGCTTTCCCAATTCGTCCACATGCATGGCGAGTCCCTTCACCACCGATTCGGTGACGGCGCGATTCGGATGCATCGTAGTGCCGCTCTTCTCAGCAAAGCCTTTGACGTATTTTCGCATTTTCTCCAAGTTCTCTTTTGACGGTTCGCTCATGTCCCTCCTTTGTGTGACGACGCACCCTTGCCTCGAACTTCCGCGCCGCAAAACACACAGTTTACAAGCGCTAGGGCGTCCTTTACAATCCGCCACTTCGCCGCGTACATATCTTGCCAACCTCTTTTCACCGGGTGAAGCGCAATGTCATCCGACGACGTTCAATTGACGAACCGACTGGCCGGTGAGCTTGGTCCTCCCGTGGCTGCGGAATTGGTCGTGCGGTTGAATACCTCCGGCGTCCAGCCGGCGGCGGTCCTGGCGTTGCTGGATGAGCTCGAAGCGATGTCGGCAAAAATCGCGCGTGCCGCGGTCGAAGCGCTGCCTGAACTGGATCGGCGCGCAGGGTGCTCGCAGCTTCTCTCCTGGCTCGATCTTGGTGTGGCGCTGGCCGAATCATCCGGCGCGACAGCGCTCAAATACTTCAAGGATAGCCCGCTCATTTTGGGGGTGATCGGTGACGGTGACCAGCAGAGCGTGGTGCTGTCGGTCGGCCTCGAACTAGCGGAGAACGATCCCAACGTCGCCTGGGAATACCTCAAAACCTCTCCTCGCATCGTGCCGTCGGTTCCTCCGGATGAATTGCCGCGCTGGCTTGAGATCGGAGTGGAACTGACACGATCCGATCTTGTCGTCGGCCTCGAATACATCAGGCAGATCCCCGCGTTGGCGTCTGTGCTGCCATGGCATGCCGCTCGTGACTGGCTGGCCTTCGGGCTGAAGCTGATCGTGCCGAATGCCTTCGGCAAGCCGGACTACCTGGGCACGTTGGAATTCTTACGGACCAGCCCAGCGATTCTTGGCGATATCGAGTCGCCCTTACGCGCCCACGTCATTTCCATAGGAACAGGGCTCGCAGCGCATGACCCGTCCGCTGGGATCGCCTGGATCGCCGAAGCTCCCTCGCTGCTTCGTGCGCTCCCTTCCGCAGCATGGCGTCTGAAGATACTGCAGTACGGTGCGCTCCTGGCCGAGCAAGACTCCGGCGCGGCCATGGCCTATTTCCGAAGGAGTCCGGAGCTGGTCGGACTGCTCGGTCAAGAGCCCTCGGCCTTTGGCCGGTTCGAGCATTGGTTCAAGGCTGGGATGGAAGTGTTCTCCTACAGTCCAGAAGGTGGGCAGGCGTATTTTTCCACGGAGTCCCTGAAGGCGCTGTCGTCCGTCGAAGAGGCGCTGAGCGGCGTACCTCTAAAGCAAGTGGCCCGCAGGATCAAACTTTTCGTCCAGGGCCTCTGCGGTTCAGAGGTCTCGATTGCTGCCCAGCCAGACACGATCGGGGAACCGACGGCGCGGGCCAAGGTCAGTGCCGATGGCAAAACCATCACGCTGCCGGCTCTTGTGCGGCGATATCCAACCGCGGAACACAACGAGCGGCTGTATCTCATCATGGCGGCGCACGAAGCGGGTCATCTGGAGTTCGGCACATACAAGCTCCGGATGGATCATCTGACCGATCTCGTGACGGCTGTCTGCCGTCGGTATGGCCGGCCTGCGCCGGCGGTGCTGGCGCTGAGCGACCTCTTTCGCCTGTATCCGCAACCGCGCCTCATACGGGATCTCTGGGCCGTCCTCGAAGATGCGCGTGTCGAGCATCTTCTTCAACTGCAGTACCCTGGTCTTAGGAGTGATCTCGCCCGATTCGCTGACGAGACGATTACCGCTCGGGATCCCGCGCATGCGCTCACGGTCAGAGAACTCATCGTGGACTGTCTGTTACGGCTTTTCGCCGGCGCGTCGTTATCTTCGGCGGTTCCCCATGCGGTCACCGAGGAGGTCTCGATTCTTTGGGCGCTGTCCCAGCCGGTTTTGGCAGCCGCCGCCACGGCGGAAGACACCGTGCGCACCGCCGACGTGGTATATGCCCGGCTGGAGGAACTCGTCGCCGCAGCGGCAAAACCGAGTGCGTTACGGTCCACGGAAACGGAAAACCAAGGCGCCGGCTCATTAGCCAGCGGGGAGGGATCCGATGCGTATCGTGCCGTCACGAATCTGTTCTATCGTGGCGAGATGAACGCCGATCTCGTCCCGGGACAGACAGAGGAGCAGCCGGCTCCCAGGACGGCCGGACAAGCGGGCGAAGCTTCAGCGCGAACGGGTGTTGCCAACGGAGATCGGAGTGAACGTCAATCTGCGGCGGGCGACGCCCTCGGCGGGGGTCGCTCGCTACCTGCCGTCGTCGAGGAATTCCTCGCGATCGATGTCGAGGCACGACCGATGGACGCCAACGCTGCAGGCGAGCTGGCCCGTCGCTATCCTGAGTGGGATTACAGGCTTCAGGATCACCGCGTCAATTGGTGCCGCGTCATCGAGCGTGCAGCGGACCGGGGCTCAGATGAGTGTGTGTCCGGCACGTTGACCACACACCAAAGTACGGTGCGGTTGCTGCGTCGATTTTTCGAAGGGTTGCGGCCGCCGGCCACTCGCCGTCTTGCCGGCCAGCCGGACGGAGAAGATTTGGATATCGATGCTGTCGTCAGACGGACGGCCGAGCAACGAGCTGGCTTCGAAGGCGGCGACCGGATCTACGTCAGACATGAAAAACGAGAACGCGACGTCGCGGTTGTTTTCCTCGTCGACGTGAGCGGATCCACGGGACGTCACATCGAAAGCGATCGACGGGTGATCGATGTCGAGAGAGAGAGCCTCGTCTTACTCTGTGAAGGCTTGGATGCGGTAGGTGACCAGTTTGCGCTCTACGCCTATTCCGGTCAGGGACGCACCTCCGTCGAAGTTCAGGCAATCAAGGAGTTTGACGAACCGTTGGGCATCACGACGGCTCAGCGTCTGGGCGGACTCTCGCCTCGCCAGCAGAATCGGGACGGTGCGGCAATTCGTCATGCCGTCGCCAAGCTCAAACAACGGGACGTGAAGACCCGTCTCCTCGTGCTGTTAAGCGACGGCCGGCCGTTGGACGGCGACTACAAAGACGAATACGCGCTCGAAGACACGAAAGCCGCACTGCAGGAGGCCCGACGGGACGGCATCCATCCCTTTTGTGTCACCATCGACCGCGAAGCAGACCAATACGTGCGCCGCATGTATGGTCAAGTCGCATACACCGTCATCGACCGAGTGGAATCGCTTCCCGCTAAGCTTCCGAGAATTTATCAACGGTTGGCCACATAGCGCGAAATATAAACTCTACATTTCACATATATCATTGGAATTATGAATCCAAGTGTTCCGCCCTGGCTCTACAAGCTCTTTACGGGGCATCAGTATCCGTACGTGCGCCGGTTGGCCAAGTTTGCTCAGCCTCTTCAGCCTGGCGAAGAGCGACCCGAGCCGACGAAAGAGATGATCGAGGCCAAGTTCTGGGAGGTATTTCCTCATTGTTCGGCGAAGATCCTTCAGGAAGTCAAAACCGGAATGATCGTCGTGTTTCATGATCTGGGCGAGTATCCTGCCGGAGGCTATCAGGAACTCATAGACAATCCAGAGGAGTTTCTGGCAAAAACATACGGGAAAAAGAAGATTAAGGTGAATTTCTATCATGGCGATAATTTCGTCTGCACGATCAACTTCAAAGTGGCAGGGTGGACCGAACACGAGCACGCGTGAGGGGGGAAGAGTGAGGCATTAGGGGATCACGCGCTTCACGCTTCACGTTTCACGCTCTACGAGGTGCCGAGATGGGGCGACCAAAGATTACCGTGGTAGGAGCCGGAAATGTGGGTGGCACGACGGCGCAGCGGCTGGCCGAACGCGACGCCTACGACGTGGTATTGGTCGACATTGTCGAGGGGGTCCCCCAGGGCAAGGCGCTCGATATCTCACAGGCCGGTCCCGTCTGCGGCTACAGCACGAAGGTCGTGGGGACAAATGGCTATACGGAAACTGCCGGGTCGTCGATTGCCGTGATCACTTCTGGCATCCCCCGCAAGCCCGGCATGAGCCGTGACGAGCTGCTTGCCACCAACGCCAAAATCGTGAAATCGGTGGTGAGTGAATTGGTCTCGCGCTCGCCTGACGTCATCCTCATCCTCGTCACCAATCCGTTGGACGCGATGGTCCATGTGGCCAGAAAAGTGAGCGGGCTCTCCAAGACGAGGATCATCGGCATGGCCGGCGTGCTCGACTCGTCGCGGATGCGCACGTTCATTGCGGAAGCGCTCAATGTGCCGGGGCCGGACGTCGAGGCGATGGTCTTGGGAGGACACGGCGATACGATGGTGCCGCTGCCACGATACACGACGGTGAAAGGCAGACTGGTCTCGGAAATGATGCCGAAAGACCAGCTCGAGGCGATCGTTCAACGCAC
>DATIGH010000285.1:0-9749 GCA_035454845.1 Nitrospira sp. | reverse complement strand
CAGTTACTTGCGCGAGATCGGTAGGACCACCTACACATCCGCGACCGATGAGGAGGCACTGGCGGCTTTCGATCTTCTCGCCAGGGAAGAGGGCATCGTTCCCGCGCTCGAAAGCGCGCATGCCATCGCCCATGCAGTCAGATTGGCCCCTACATTGAAGCGACACCAAATCCTGTTAATCAATCTCTCAGGTCGCGGAGACAAAGACGTGCAGCAGGTCGCGCGCATGAGAGGAATCACTTTATAAGTAATCTGTGATCGGTGAAAAGTGATGCGTGAGCAAAAGTCAAGAAACAGCCGTTCCAAGAAATCCTTCAACTCCTCGTCACGTCCCAACAATCATTCATCACTCATCACCCATCACTCATCACCCAGTCACAGCCGACTCGATAAGACATTCGAGCGGCTGAAAGCGAAAGGCGAGAAAGCCCTCATCACCTACTTGATGGCAGGCGATCCGAGCTTGGCGGAGACGGAACAACTCGTTGTTGAATTGGAACGGGCGGGAGCCGACATCGTCGAGCTCGGCGTGCCATTTTCAGACCCGATCGCCGACGGTCCGGTGATTCAGCAGGCGGCGGAACGGGCGCTTCGCAGCGGAACCACCCTGCGCGGCATTTTGGATATGGTCAAGCACTTGAGAATCCAGTCGGAGATCCCGCTCGTGCTCATGACCTATTACAACAGCATTCATGCCTTTGGGCCGGAGCGTTTTTGCCGCGAGGCTGTGGCGGCCGGCGTGGACGGCCTTATCGTCCCAGATATGCCGCCAGATGAAGCTGGCCCTCTCAAAGGACCGGCGGCGGCTTCTGGACTTCAACTGATCTTCTTGCTTGCTCCAACCAGCACCGACGAGCGCCGGGCGTTCGTGGCCCGGCAGTCACACGGCTTTGTATACTACGTCTCGTTGACCGGAATCACGGGTGCGAAGCTGGGCAGAGTGTCCGACATCGGGGACAACGTGGAGCACATCCGGAAAGTCTCACATACCCCAATCGCCGTGGGATTCGGTATCACGACGCCGGAAGACGCGGGGGAAGTCTCAACCATCGCCGATGGCGTCATTGTTGGAAGCGCCATCGTGAAGCAGATTGCGGCGGGTCAGCAGCAGCCTGGCATGCTCGCCCGTGTGTCCGGGTTCGTTCACGCGTTGAAAAGCGCCATGGCGGCGCGGCCGGCCCGGTAAGGCGTCACCGGGTTATTTCCGAGCGAGACCGTTAGAGACGCGCTGTTGGTCGTTGGGAGGCATGTAGGCGATCATCTCGCGCGCCAATTCATTGGCGACATCCTTGAGATTGGGCCGGTAGAACATATAACTACTCGATCTTTCGTGACGGGCCTTCCACACGGTCGTGCCGGTCGTCGCATCGACGAGACGCAGGCTTAAGCCCACCCGGCCCACGTTATCACCTTCCTTGCGGACGTACTCCCACGAGTTGACGCGGACGACCAGAAATGAGTCGACATTCAGCGCCTTGCCAAGTTTAATGGCAGCTTCCTTGTCGGACTGCCCGGTCATCTCGAGACGGGAAAAATAGAAAACCAACGAGTCGAAGGCTTCCTTCGAAGCCTGGAAAATATCGGTGACGCTCTCAGGGGTCACGACACGCTCGATCCTTGCCGTCTTGGCAAGGGCTCCGGAGAGGACGTCCTGAATGTCTTCTCTTGCACTATCGTACTGACTGGCCATTGGAGGCAACACGGCAATGGCCTGCGGCCGGAACTGCTTGGCCCCAGGGCCTTCCCACACTTCCTGTAATCCGCCGCAGGCGGCGAGGAGGAGAGGAAGACAACAACACAGGACGCGCATCCAATGTCGTGAATGTGTGAACATGAATTCAGTATACCATTAGTGGATGACGATAGGGCTAGAAGGTCAACGATAGGGAACCGGACGCCAGGGCCCCCTTTTCCCGGAAATCGTACCCGCCCCCCAGGTCGAGACGTAAAGCAAATATACGCAGACCGAGTCCTGCCGTGGGTGTGAACGGCGTCTGAGCGTCCTGCATGTTCTTAAACGCGCCGACGCGGAACGACAAAAATTCCGTGAGAATCGTCTGCTCCGCACCTAGACTCAAGAGCTGGCTCTTCACCCCCGGCACCAACGTTTTGTTTGATGTCACGTCGACATCAGCCGACAACGTCAGCGACGAGTAGGGATTGAGCGCCATGCCTCCGCGCACCTGAGGGCCGAACTTGATCGTGGTTCCGTCGGGGGCATCGAATTCAGGTTGATTGAGGTCTTTTGCCACCACGCCGAATCGCAACCATGAAGAAGGTCGATAAATAGCGCCCACATCGATGCCGTACGACGTGGAGATCGTCGCCTGGCCTAGGCTGTCCGACAATTTGATTTCCTGCCCCCCCTGGAGGTTCTGAGTGCCCTTATAGGCTGCGCCTTGAATGATCTTGGCCGTAACGCCAACGGAGAACGTTTTATCGGCAAACGCATACGCATAGGAAAACGCGACCTGTCGGGCTTCCATCGCTGGAACCGCCATGGCGCCGGTGAGAGACACTGAATTGACGGTTCCGGAGCAATTGGGGTTCGGGCTGCAGCTTGCGCCCACGGGGGTCGACACGAACGCTCCACCGGTCGGCACGTCGCTAATATTAAAGCCGAACGCATGCTCGCCGAAATGGCCTTTCAGATAGAGGCCTGCAGCCCCATTGAAGGAAGTGTTGGCGCCTGGGCGGTTGATGCGATTGGCGATGTCTTGGGCCTTGGCGATGTTGGCCGCCGACGTATCAGTGGTGTCAAAATCTTCCAGGTCGCTGATTGCATCGGCAATGCCCAGTCGATCGATCGCTTGGACGCCACCGACGATCCGGATATCGACCGTCTGGGTCATCGCCAGACCGGCCGGATTCCAATAGGTGGCCAACGCATCGGTCGTAATGGCCACTCCTGCGCCGCCCATGCCCATGGCGCGCGGTCCGACGATGACGAATTCCGCTGCCAGCGTCTCGCTGCTACCAGCGAGAACAAGGAGAACAGCGATGGCACGGAGCATCAATGAAACCCGCATGACTCGCGCACCTCCGGAGGAACACTTTGCTGAGTCTATTGGATGATCCAGCGCCCGTCAAGGATTTGACAGTCGCCGTCGCCAGGAACCTGTCCCCATCTATGTGAAGGAAGCGGAAAGGAGACCGAGCGGGTCGGAGCCAGTCCCCTTAGATGATTTGACCGTCCTGCATATGCACGATCCGGTCGGCTTGGGAGGAAAGCTTGTCATTGTGGGTCACGATCACGAAGGTGGTGCCGCGCACTTTGTTCAATTCACGCATGAGGGCAAACAATGCCTCGCCGGTATGCGTATCTAAGTTTCCAGTTGGCTCGTCGGCCAGCACGAGATCCGGCTTCTGCAGAAGGGCACGAGCCACAGCGACACGCTGCTGCTCTCCGCCGGACAACTCCCCGGGCTTGTGATGCAGGCGCGCGCCGAGCCCGACCTCCTTTAGGAGGGCGGTGGCTTCCGCCTCCACCTCATCCGGCTGTCGCCGTTGAATGAGGGCCGGCATGCAGGCATTTTCGAGCGCTGTAAACTCCGGAAGGAGATGATGGAACTGAAAGACGAACCCGATGCGTGTGTTGCGAAACTCCGCCTGGGCTGATTCCGAGAGCTGAAAGAGATCCTGTCGATCGAAACACACAGTGCCGCTCGTCGGCCGGTCTAGCAAGCCCAGGATGTGGAGCAGTGTGCTCTTGCCGGCACCGGACGCGCCGATAACGGCGATGAGCTCTCCACGTGCAATGGTGAGATCGATCCCCTTGAGGACGGCCAAGGTCCGTTCGCCCATCGGAAACGACTTATGAAGATTGCTTACGGTGATCATAGCCTAGCTTTCAGGAGACGGCTTACAGCAATCAGCTGCTTTCCTAAGCTGACTGCTGACCACTGATGGCTGTCAGCTAGGTTATTCATAGCGCAGCGCAGCCACCGGTTCGAGCCGGGCGGCCTGCAGGGAAGGGTAAACGGTGGCCGCAAAACTAATAAGGATGGCCGACCCGGCGACCAGCAGGACGTCCTCGGCCAGCACATGCACCGGAATCTTGGAAATGTAGTACACGGTTGGATCGAAGGTCCAAAACGTTTCGATGAGCCAGAGGAATGCATAGCCCAGCGGAATGCCGATGGCCGTACCGGAGAGACCGATGATCAGACCGTTGAGCATGAAAATCCTGCGGATACTCTTTCTGGTCGCGCCCATGGCCTTGAGGATGGCGATCTCCTTTTGCTTTTCGGTAACAATCATGGTCAGTGTACTGACGATGTTGAATGACGCAACGATCGTAATGAGTACCAGCAGCAAAAACATCATGGTCTTCTCGAGCTTGAGCGCGGAGAAGAGATTGCGGTTCATCTGCATCCAGTCTCTGGCTCCGTACGAGAATCCGAGCGCTTGCTCCACCCGGCGGGCGATCTCCGCGGCGCGAAACACGTCCGTGACCTTGATCTCGACTCCCGTAACGCTGTCGCCCATGCCGAAAAACCTCTGGGCTTCGGCAAGATCGATGTACGCGAGGGAAGCGTCATACTCATACATCCCCGATTGAAAAATGCCCGCCACCGCAAAAATTCTGATTTTCGGGACCATTCCCATGGCACTGATCGTACCCGTCGGAGACACGACGCTGATCGTATCCCCCGGAAAAGCGCCGAGGCGCATCGCCAGCTCCTTGCCGAGGATGATTCCCGGTTTCTCCGACTCCTGCAGCGGACCGGATGGATTGTCGGCCGGTGGCAGCCTGACCGTAATCGGCTGTCCCAGGTCTTCGAGGCGCCCGGAAACCAAATTCTGCGCGAGCGCCGTCACCCTGCCTTCACGCAGAGGATCGATGCCGCGGATAACGACTCCCTGGGCGCTGGTCGGAGTCGTCAACATCACTTGCTTCAGGATGAACGGCGTCGCGGCCACAACGTCGGGGACCGTTTCGACCTGTTGTGCTGTCGCCTCATAGTCGCTCATGCCGTCCTTCAGCCGGTCTTGAACGATGATGTGGGCGGTGGTGCCCAAGATCTTCGCCTGTATGTCCTCCTTGAAACCCGTCATGATACCCACGGTCCCGATCAAGGCGGCCACGCCCAGCGTAATACCGGTGACAGAGACGAAGGTGTTGAGAGAAATCGTTCTATTGCGGCGCTTCGCACGCAGGTAACGGAGACCGACCACAATTTCATAGGGGAGTGTCAAGAGGCTATTTCTCCGGACGCAACTGCGGAAAGAGAACCACATCGCGGATGGACGCTTGGTTGGTGAAGAGCATGACCAATCGGTCAATGCCGATGCCTTCTCCTGCCGTCGGCGGCATTCCGTATTCCAGCGCCCGGAGGAAATCCTCGTCGACTGCATGCGCTTCTTCGTCGCCGGCCGCCCGTTGTGCGGCCTGACTCTCGAATCGTTCCCGTTGATCGAGTGGATCATTCAACTCCGAAAATGCGTTCGCGATCTCTCGCCCGGCAATGTAGAGTTCGAAGCGGTCGGTGAGATTTGGATTCGTGTCTTTGCGCCTGGCCAACGGAGAAATCTCCATGGGGTAATCCGTGATGAACGTCGGCTGTTCGAGATTGGCTTCAACAGTTTCTTCGAAAATCTCATTGACGATGTTGAAAAGCGGCCACTTAGGGTCAACCGGTACATGGAGATGCTTGGCCGCGGCCAACGCTTCCGCTCGATCCGTGACAACGGCCGGATTCAGGCCATTCACTTCCACAATGGCCTGGTGATAGGACCAGCGGCGCCACGGGGGGGTGAGATTGATGATTTTGCCTTGATACTCGATCTCCGTTTTGCCGAGCAGCTGCTGAGCCAAAGACGAGATCATCTCTTCGGTCAAGCGGATCAGGTCCTGATAGTCCGCAAACGACACATAAAATTCCAGCATGGTAAATTCAGGATTGTGGATCGTCGAAATGCCTTCGTTCCTGAAATTTCGGTTGATTTCGAACACACGGGGAAACCCACCCACGATGAGCCGCTTCAGATACAACTCGGGCGCAATCCGCAGATACAGATCGACCCCGAGTGCGTTGTGATGCGTCACGAACGGCTTCGCCGCGGCACCCCCTGGAATCGGCTGCATCATCGGCGTTTCCACTTCCAAGAAGCCCCGCTCAATCAGGAAGGCTCTGATCCCGGCGATGATACGGCTTCGCATCGCGAAAATGCCATGCACTTCCGGATTGGCGATCAGATCGACATAACGCTGACGATAGCGTGTCTCGACGTCCGTGAGCCCGTGCCATTTCTCGGGTAGGGGGCGCAGGGCCTTGCTCAAGAAAGTCAGGTCATGCACTTCGACTGTAAACTCGTTGGTCTTGGTTCGAAACAAGGTCCCGGACACTCCGATCCAGTCTCCGAGATCGAGCTGTTCCGTCACGGCATAGGCTTGCGGGGAAAGCAGGTCTTTCTTCAAATAGGCCTGCAGACGATCGGAACCGTCCTGCAGCACAGCAAAGGCGGCCTTCCCAAATCGGCGAAGCGCGACAATGCGGCCAGCGATCGTGCAGGTGATGCGCTCCCGTTCCAGCACGTCCTTGGTCTTCTGTCCGTGCAGCCTGATGACGTCGCCGGCCCGGTCCTTGACGTCGAAGCGTGTGCCATACGGCGCCACGCCGGCCTCACGCAGGGACTCAAGTTTCTTGATCCGCTGCTGCCGTTGTTCGTTTAATTCATCCATCGAAAAACCGTGATGAGTGATCAGTGACGAGTGACGAGCACATGTTGATGATTAACATTAGACCGTGTCGCCCGGTCCACTGACGGCAGATCGCTGATGGCTTTCCTTTGCGAGCTTTCCTTTCAAATACGCCTCGATGAAGCCGTCCACGTCGCCGTCCATGACGGCGGCGACCTGTCCCACTTCATAGCCCGTCCGGTGGTCTTTCACCATCTGGTAGGGTTGAAACACATACGAGCGAATCTGGCTGCCCCACGCGATATCTTTCTTCTCTCCGACGATCGCGTCGAACTCCGCCTCTTTTTTCTTTTGCTCCAGCTCGTAGAGCCGCGCCTTCAAAATCTTCATTGCGCCGTTGCGATTCTGAAGCTGCGAGCGTTCATTCTGGCACTGAACGACGATGCCTGTCGGGAGATGGGTGATGCGAATCGCTGTTTCCACTTTGTTGACATTCTGTCCGCCCGCACCACCGGAACGGAACGTGTCAATCTTGAGGTCCTTGTCCTCAATCGCCACCTCCACATCATCGTTCAGGTCAGGATAGACGAAGACGGAGGCAAACGACGTGTGCCGGCGCTTGTTGGCATCGAAAGGCGAAATGCGCACGAGGCGATGCACGCCGGCCTCCGCCTTCAAATAGCCGTAGGCGTATGGGCCGGTGACGGAGATCGTCGCACTCTTGACGCCTGCTTCTTCGCCCGCCTGGACATCGAGCGTTTCCACCTTGAACCCTTTTCCTTCCGCCCAGCGCACATACATGCGCAACAGCATCTGGGCCCAATCCTGGGACTCGGTGCCTCCGGCCCCAGGATGAATGGCCAAAATGGCGTTGTTCTGATCGAGCTCTCCAGACAGCAGATGTTCCACCCGAAGCGTAGCGAGCAGCGGCTCAAACTGATCGAGTTCGGAGGCAAGCTCCCGTTCGAGCTCAGCGTCGCCGCTTTCTTGCGCCAACTCCAGCAGCGCCGTCACGTCGCCAAGTTTCGCCTCGATGTCACGCCATTGCTCGAGCTCACGCTCCAGCTTGGCCTTCCGGCGACTGATGCCGGCGGCCGCATGCGCGTCGCTCCAGAAATCGGGTTGGCCCATCTTGGCTTCGAGTTCCTGCACCTCGGCGGTTATACGAGAGAGGTCAAAGATGCCCCCTGAGTTCGGCGACCTGTTCGTCGACACTGCGCACACGAAGACGAATCTCATCCAGCATGAACACGATCCTTTCGGTTAGACGGGAGTGGCCGCGACGGCGTCGGGTTCAGCCCCTTTGGTGCCAAAAATGCCGTAGAGACAGAATAGGAGGGAGATTAACACACAGCCGTAGGCAAAGACATCTCCATGTCGGCTGTAGAAGGTCTTTGTCTGGCGAATGGGAATCTCCGCTTGCAACGCTGCTTGCGTAAAGATGGGAGACGCCTCGATGATCCGTCCGACGGGATCGATGAAGCCTGATATGCCGGTGTTGGCCGCACGGGCGAACGCCAGATGATTTTCCACCGACCGAAAAACCACCATGGAGAAATGCTGGGAGGGCGCCGACGAATCTCCGAACCAGGCATCGTTGGTAATGGTCACGAGAAACTCGGCGCCGGCGGTCGCCATACGCCGAACCAGATCGGGAAAGATGACCTCATAGCAAATGACGACGCCGAACTTGACCCGACGCGCTACCGTAGCCCCCTCCGATTCTTTGAGTTGAAACGACAGAATGGTGGGGCCGGGCCCGGCTTGAAAGTCGCCGATGCCTTCCACCATCTTCTCCAAAAAAAAGAGCAGCGAGGATTTGAGCGGGATATATTCTCCGAACGGAACGAGGTGCTGTTTGTCGTAACGTCCGAGGAGTTCTCCATCCGGCGACAGGAGGTAAGCGCTGTTGAGCAGAAACGGTTTGCGGTCGGCGTCGAACCGTACAGCGGGACTGCCGAACAGGAGTGGGGCCGAGGCGCGATTGGCCATGTCGACGAGCTTCAGTTGATAGAGGGGCTCGCGTTCATAGATGAAGGGCGTAGCGGCTTCCGGCCAGACGACCAGATCGGCGCCGTAACCAAACGATTCCGTCAGCCGGTCATAGCGGTGAAGTGTTTCATCGCGAAAGGCCTGGTCCCATTTGATCGCCTGATCGATGTTCGGTTGCACGACGCCGACCTGTAGGGTCGCCTGGGGCCGTGAGACGGCATCGCTCGCGATCAAGGAGGTGCTGTACGCCCAGGACAGGCTGACGAGGATGCCAGCGGTGGTCACCAATTCCCATGGAAGCCGAGCAGGGCGAAACCCACGAAACAGGGGCATCAGCCAGAGATACAGTTCTGCCAGCGCGACGTTCGCCAGCACGATGAGAAAGGACACCCCGTACACGCCCAAGTGATCGGCGATTTGAATCAGGTCCAGCTGGCGATATTGGGAATACCCGAGCAGCGACCAGGGAAGGCCGCTCAAGACATAGGTACGGAGCAGCTCGAGCGTCACCCAGAGACAAGGCGCAGCGAAGAGTCCGTACCGCGGCACGAGCATTCGAAACCACACGACCCCCGCGCTATACAGTGCCACGTAAAGGCCAAGGTAGGCGGTAAGCAACAGCATAATGCCGTAGCTGAAAACCAGCGGCACCTTGCCGTAGGTATGCATGGCGGTCACGACCCAGGACATGATCCCGGTCGAAGCGATGATCCCCGAAAGCCAGCCGAGCCAGAAGGCCTGCGTGCGGCGGCTGATACCGTCCAGCGCGATGTGAAGGGGGACCAGCGCCACCCAGGCGAGGAGTCCCATATCATATTTGGGGAAGCAGTACGGAAGAAGAATGCCGGTCGTGGCGGCAAGAAGGATCAGACGGACGGGCCACTGACTCATCGCGCTAACTTAGCGGAAGGAGAAGGTTGTTGCAACTGAACCTCCGCCCTCCGGTGGCGATGCTACTGTGTCATGAGCGAGATCGGACCTGACGATGAAGTGAAATTCGCATCACCCAGTTCACCGACGGCGCCGCAATCCGCTGCGTTCAACTCAACGCCGAAATGTGAATCGCCGACCCAGCGCACCGTTGCTTTTTTGATCATGAGCGCATGGTTCTCCG
>DATIGH010000284.1:0-5339 GCA_035454845.1 Nitrospira sp. | reverse complement strand
AGAAGTACGCACCGCGCCGATCCCGCCGCTTCGGGGCGTCATCTGCAAACTGTTTCCGAAAGAACAGTACGGATTCATTCTCAAAGAGGGCGGCACTGAGGTGTACTTCCATAAGAATGCGCTGCAGGGGCTGGCGTTCAGGGACCTGGAGGATGGAACGGAGGTGATGTTCAACATCGAAGAAGGCCGGAAGGGCCCGCAGGCAACCGTCGTCTGTCCTCTTCTGGTGGCCCGAGCATAGATCGTCATGTCAGCGGGAGCGGCATCAAATAATATTGCCTACAGTAAGCACATCACAGCTGGGTACTAGTGGAATCGCTCAAGCCACAGGATGCGCTGCTCATTGCGGATGTGCAGAATGATTTCCTCCCCGGCGGAGCACTGGGCATTCGCGGCGGCGACGAGATCCTTCCCGTTCTCCTCACGTACATTCGCCGGTTTCAGGCGAAAGGGTTGCCCATTTTCTTGTCGCGTGATTGGCACCCTTCCAACCACTGTTCCTTTCAGAGCCAGGGAGGCCCCTGGCCGGTGCATTGCGTCGCCGGGTCCCCCGGTTCCCTGCCGCCGCCATCCTTTGAGGCGCCTTCCTCTGCCGTCCTCATTTATAAGGCCATCGATGCGAACGAAGAGGCCTACTCGGCATTTCAACACACCCCGCTGCACCGCCATCTGCAAGCACTCGGTGTCCGTCGTCTGTTTATCGGCGGCCTGGCGACCGACTACTGTGTGTTGAATACGGTTAAAGACGCCCGCGCATTGGGATACGAGGTCTGCCTGCTGACGGATGGGATCCGAGCGGTCAACCTTCTTCCCGAGGATGGACGTCAGGCCGAGGCGCATATGATACAACTCGGAGCCGCTCCGGTGCGTTTGGAGGCTCTGGCCGCATGAACCCATCCTATAGTGCTCTCCTCACGGATCTCTATCAGTTCACCATGGTCCAGACCTACCTGGACCACCAGATGAATGAGCCCGCCGTCTTCGAGTTTTTTATCCGACGACTTCCGTCATCCCGCAATTTTCTGCTGACGGCCGGCCTTGAACAGGTGTTGGAGTTTCTTGATCAGTTACACATCACACAGGCGGAGCTGGCCTGGCTGGAGCGAACACGTCGGTTCTCCCCTTCCCTGTTGCGGTATCTCGAAACGTTTCGGTTCACGGGCGACGTCGATGCCATGTCGGAAGGCACCCTCTTGTTTGCGCACGAACCAGTGCTTCGAGTCGTGGCCCCCCTTCCCATGGCTCAACTCGTCGAGACCCGCATTATGAATTTGTTGAATTTCCAGATCATGATTGCATCCAAAGCCGTCCGTTCCGTCTTGGCTGCCGCCGGAAAACCGGTGATCGATTTTGGATTACGCCGCTCTCATGGGTCGGAAGCCGGCCTTCTGGCGGCGCGCGCCAGCTATCTCGCCGGCTTTGCCGGAACAGCCACGGTGCTTGCCGGGATGCAGTATGGAATCCCGGTCTATGGCACGATGGCGCATTCGTTCGTGCAAGCGCATGAAAATGAAACTGCGGCCTTCGAGCATTTCGCCGAAGCTCAACCGGACAGTGCCTTCCTGCTGATCGACACGTACGACACCGAGGCGGCCGCGGAACGTGTCGTCAGATTGGCGCCGGGCTTGAAGAGAAAGGGCATTCTCGTCAAAGGCGTGCGATTAGATAGCGGTGATCTGGCTGCTCATTCGCGTAACGTCCGGCGTATCCTCGATGAAGGCGGGGTAGAAGACGCTCAGATTTTGGCCAGTGGGAATCTTGACGAACACCGGATTCAGGCCCTTGTTCAATGCGGCGCGCCGATCGACAGTTTCGCAGTCGGCACGGCCATGACCACCTCTGCGGACGCACCATCGTTGGACTGTGCCTACAAACTACAAGAATATGCAGGCCGAGCCTGTCGTAAACGATCGGAAGGCAAGGCCACCTGGCCAGGACGCAAACAGGTGTACCGGATCTACGCGAAGAGCGGACGTCTCCATCACGACATGGTGACAACGCTCGATGATCGTCAAGAAGGCGAGCCACTGCTGTCCCCGGTCATGAAAGAGGGTCGACGTCTCGCTCCCTCGCCAGCCTTGGATGACATTCGGAAACAGGTGAGCACCGGCCTTTCCCGGATCCCCGATTGGATGCGGGCACTCGATCAAAGCTCTCCGTATGACGTGCGCATTTCACAGGCACTTCATGATCTCGCGGACTCTGTGGATCATCGCACGTAAGCTCACGACCAATATTTCGAAGCCTTCAGATAGCCGAACAGCAGGTCTCGCCGAGCGAGTATGCCAACCAGCTTCTTGTTTCGAACCACGGGTACCCGTGTGATATAGCGATCCTGGAAGAGGTCCGCCACCTGCGCCAGCGTTTGATCTTCCGTCACCGAGACCGGATGGGCCGACATAATCTCGGTCGCCAGGATTTTCCGCAGATCGCGTCCCTCGATCATCGCCTGCAAAAGATCGTACTCAGTGACAATGCCCACGAGTGTCCCGTCCGATTCGATAACGGGCAGACTCCCGAAGTTGCGACGGGTCATGAGGCTGGCGAGTGTCGAACCATCGGTGCGTGGCGTGCAGCTCGTGACGGCATCCTGCATCAGTTGTCCGACCGTCAATGTTTTTGGATCGCAGGCGCTCAGGGAGAATTCTGTTTGTCGCATGGGTATTCCCTCACTTTCTTTTCGTCGCATTGCCGGCCAGGTAGGTGCGCAACAGATCACGTCGGGCGACGATCCCCACCAGTTTGTCATTGGCATCCACAACGGGCACGCGGACGAGGTCACTCGCGCGCAGGACATGCACCAGAGTCCCGAGCGTCGTCTCGAGCCGCACCGAATACGGATTGCCAGTCATGATGTCGGCTGCCGTAATCCGGCTCAACTCATGCCCGTCATCGATGGCTGCGAGCAGGTCGTGCTCGCTCACAATGCCCGTCAACCTTTGTCCGCCATTGACCACCGGGACCGCGCCGAAGCCTTCGATCATGAGGGAGGCAATCACATCGCCCTTCGTGTTGAGATGCGCGTACTGAACCTGCTTTTCCATCACATCCTTGACCGTTAACGAAGCAAAGTCCTTGGCTGACTTCACACGCCTTGTGGTGGTAGGCATCACTCCTCCTTATGCGCCACGTGCATGTGGCGTCAGGTTCACTGGTCTTTCGGCACGTTCACTGTAGCACCGACATCTTCGGGCCAACGTACATACAACGTCTTCTGTTTTCCTGCCACGATCTTCATGCCTTTGAACGACTGTTGCTGCGTGCCATATGTCGCGGTAACGTCATACGTGCCTGTCGGAAGATCGACGAACAACCAGGGCCCTTCGACCTCCTCCTTAGGAATATTGATGGCCGTTTCCCCGTTGAGAGCCCGGATGGCCACGTCGACGCCGGTTAAATAGGGTTTGCCTCCAGCCGTGAAGACCAGCTTCAACGAGAACGGCGGGTACTCTGCCTGACGTTCCAGCAACCCAACACCGGCGGCGAAATAGCGGATGGTCCCACTCCGGTGGAGAGGAAGGTATTCTTTGACGGTTTGTCCATCACCTGGATGTTCCAGTTCCAAAAATTTACCCGACGGTCCGATACGCGTGGGAAATCCGCCCTCCGCGTAGATCAGCCCGTCGCTGGCGCACCATAGAGCCGAGAGGGCCGAGGCAAGAAGCATCCCCTTATGCATGGTAGGCCTCTTCAGTCATCGAATTTCAGAATAAACACGCCCACCTGGCATCGGCGGATACCGCGCCGGATAGGGACTGAGGCCAATCACCCCACTGCCTGCTTGCAAAGTGCTGCAAAACGCGGCATCAGCATATCCCCAAGCCGGTGATGGATGCGTTAACCCCCTGGAATTACGCCGTTGTTCTCATCTCATGCCGTCAACGTTAGGCACATCGAATGCAACCACTGTGCTATGAACATACTCCGATAGAAGGGAGACGTATGCGAATTCTCTGTGCCGTGGATGGGTCGGAATATTCACGATGGGGAGTCCAAATGCTGGAGGCCCTCGCGGAACGGGAACCGGAGCACGTGACGCTTGTGCATGTCATCGATAAGACGTTGTTCCGGCCCGCCAAGAGCCGCACGCCTCTTCTAGACAGGCAAGCGCTGAAGGCAACGGAGAAGGCCGGCCAACTTATTCTCCGGGAAGCGGAGCGATCGGCAAAAGTCGCGCTAGGACAGGCCGCTACCGGTCCACGGACCACACTTCGCCGGGTATTGGCCTACGGCACCATTGCGCCTACCATTGTCGAACAGGCGCATCGGTGGAAAGCAGATCTCATTGTGATGGGTTCGCGAGGATTGAGCGATATCAAGGGCTTTTTACTGGGCAGTACCTCCCGGCGCGTCGCCTCGATGGCTCCCTGCTCGGTCCTCGTCGTCAAAGAAGCCCTCTCCAAGCTCCGCGGCGTAACGCTTGCAATTGACGATTCCAGACCGTCGCGCGTGGCCGCGCAGTTTCTTCGCTCGAACATTCTCCCCGATTCGGCGGCAGTGACCATCCTCTCGTCGGCGGAGAGCCCGGTCTCGGATCTGGCCGCTCGCTATCTCTCGGCATCGCAGATATCCACCCTTACGCAACCCGTCATGGAGGGAACCACACGTCTGGTTACCTCCGTCCGCGAGGAGTTCATCAAAGAAGGGTGGACAGCGACCACCCAAGTGCACATGGACCACGTCATCGACACGATTATCAAGCAGGTCGAAGCGGATCACGCGGATTTGCTTGTCGTCGGCTCGCGTCGATTAACGAAGAGCGAGCGACTTCATCTCGGAAGCGTTTCCGAAAGTCTGTTGCGACATGCGCCTTGCTCGGTATTGATCGTGAGAGGAACGGGTGGAGCGATCTCACGATGACTCCGGATTCCGGCGACTCGACGCGACCAGACAATGCGACCGACATCGTTCCAAATTCTGCGAGACAGGTTCTCATTCGCCCGTCTGCAGAAGACGCCGAGATTCTGACTCTCAGACCGGAACCACGACGTCTTCGATCGAGGACGTGGCGACGGAGCCTCCTTGTTGGGCTGGCATGTCTACTCTTGCTCGTAGCAGTGGCATGGTATTGGTGGACCTCCGGCACGGAACCGGTCCGTTATAAAACGGCACTAGTAGATAGAGGTCCCATCACCTCCGTGGTGACGGCCACCGGCACCGTCAATCCGGTGGTCTCCGTCCAGGTCGGCAGCCAAGTTTCAGGCAAGATCGACAAGCTCTTTGCGGATTTCAACTCCATCGTGAAGGAAGGGCAGGTCCTGGCCCAGATTGATCAGCAGCCTTTCAAGGCGAGAGTACGCCAGGCTCGCGCAGCGATGAAAAGCGCCAAAGGCAACCTC
>DATIGH010000283.1:0-11325 GCA_035454845.1 Nitrospira sp. | reverse complement strand
AAAAGCGGAGCCATCGTCGTCCAGCCAGCGGTGCGGGGCGAGTTCCAGTTGCATCGCGATTTTCCCGCCACCGTCGTTCCGGACCACCATGCGACCGCGGACATCACTGCGCTGGTGAGGGGGCGTGTCGTCGACGTGTACGCCGATTTAGGTCAACAGGTCAAAGGAGGGGATCTGCTGGCCATGCTGTATAGCAGCGAGCTGGGGATGGCGCAATCGGCCTATTTGAAAGCCGCCGCAAAGCTCTACGTCGCCGAACGGGCGTATGAGCGAGCGAAGATGCTTCTCAGGGAAAAGGTCATCGGCCTCGCGGAGTCCCAACGGAGAGAGGGGGAGATGCTAAGCCTTCGGGCGGAGCGACGAGAAGCCGAAGACCGGTTGCGCCTCCTGGGCATGAGCGAAGAGCAAATCACTCAACTCAATCGCCAGCAGAAAATCCTGTCTTACGTGCCGATTACCGCTCCCTTCGACGGCCGGGTGATCGCTCGGAATCTGACCAAGGGCGAGGTCGTCGAAGTCACGGAAAAGCTGTTCACAGTCGCCGATCTCTCCGAGGTCTGGGTTTTGGCCAACATCCCGGAGAAAGACATCACCTTCATTCGAGCCGACGCCGACACCGAAAAGTCGGGAGTGGAACAGCTCGTCGAGGTGCTGGTGACCGCGTATCCGGGCGAAGTCTTCCACGGCAAGGTGACGTACGTCGGTGACGTGCTGGACGTGGCGACGCGCACGATGAACTTGCGCTTGGAGCTGCCCAACCCACATAGAAAACTGAAACCCGAGATGTATGCGATGATCCGGGTGCACTCCTTGCCCGAGCGCGGCGTGCTGATGGTGCCGGAATCCGCAGTACAACGGGAACGGGACCGCCGGTTCGTGTTCGTGCAGCGGGACGCCCATACGTTCGAGGCGCGCGACGTGACCCTGGCAGAGAGCAACGGGGTAATGGTGAAGATCGTCGAGGGACTTCAGGAGGGAGAACCAATCGTCGTCAAGGGGGCGTACGTGCTGAAAAGCGAGCTGCTCTCCGATCAAATCTAGCCGTTCATGTCGTCATTTCTTGAATTAGCCTTACGCCAGCGTGTGTTGGTGATCGCCTTGGCCTGCATCATCGCGGCCGCGGGGATCTATTCGTTTCGCACGATTGCGATCGATGCCTTTCCCGACGTGACCACCGTGCTCGTCCAAGTGGTCACAGAGGTGCAAGGGCTGTCGCCCGCCGAAATTGAGCGCTTCGTCACCTTCCCCCTGGAACTTCAATTGACCGGCGCTCCCGGGCTGACCGATATCCGGTCATTATCCAAAGTCGGCTTGTCGATGATTACCGTCGTCTTTCGCGACGACGTCGACATCTATTTGGCACGCCAGATTGTCTTGGAACGGGTGTTGGAGGTTCAGAGCAACTTGCCCCCGGGCGCGCGGTCGGAACTCGTACCCAATTCACCGGGTCTCGGCGAGGTGTTTCAGTTCTACCTGGAGGGTCCCCACGACAACGATCCGGAGTATCGTCTGACGGAAGCCGAGCTTATGGAGCGGCGAACGCTTGAAGATTGGGTGATCCGTCCGTTGCTGAAGGGATTGCCGGATGTCGTCGACGTCAACTCGATCGGCGGCTTCGTCAAACAATATCAGGTCATGGTGGAGCCCGGATTGTTGCGCAAATACGACCTGGCCCTCCACGACGTCTTTATGGCTGTGGCGAACAACAATGCCAACGCCGGCGGCAACATCCTTGAAAAGGGGCCGGAGAAGTACATTGTCAGAGGCGTCGGCCTGATCAAGACCTTACAGGACATCGAGAACATCGTCGTCAAGGAGGCGCATGGGACGCCGGTCTACGTCCGGGACGTGGCGGAAGTGCAGATCGGCCACGCCGTCCGGCACGGCGCGGCGGTTTTGAACGGCCAGCGGGAAGTGGTAGCCGCGATCGTCTTGATGCTGCGGGGAGGCAATGCCCGGGAAGTCGTGGAAGCCGTCACGGAGAAGATCGCCGAGATTCATGATGATAAACTCCTGCCCGGTGGTCTCCGGATCGTGCCATTCTACGACCGCCTCGAACTGATCGTCGCGGCGCTTCACACTGTCTACAAGGCCCTTCTCGAGGGCATCGTGCTCGTCATCCTCGTCCTGTTCCTGTTCCTCGGCAACGTCAGAAGCGCGCTGATCGTGACGGCCACGCTGCTCGTGGCGCCCTTGGCCACTTTCATCGTCATGAATCAGGTGGGGTTGACGGCGAATCTCATGTCCCTGGGGGGACTCGTGATCGCCATCGGCATGATGGTCGACGGATCCGTCGTCGTGGTGGAGAACGTCTATCGCCATTTGAGCGAACATCCGGCTGCTTCGTCCGCCGGACGAGGCGCCATCGTCCTCAAAGCCACGAAAGAAGTCGCACAGCCCGTCGTCTTCGGCATTCTCATCATCATTCTCGTCTTCTTGCCCATCCTGTCGCTCGAGGGCATGGAAGGGAAGATGTTCAAGCCGCTTGCCTACACCATCATGATTGCGCTGCTGGTGTCGCTCCTGCTGTCGCTGACGCTGTCGCCGGCCCTCTGCTCGTTGGCGCTCACCACGGCTAGCGAAGAAGACACCTGGTTGTTGCGCCAGGCCAAACGGTGGTATTCGCCGGCGCTGAGCTGGGCGCTGGGTCACCGTAGGCTGGTCCTCATCTCGGCGGTCGTGATGCTGGGCATGAGTCTTACTCTCTTTCCGTTCCTTGGAGGCGAATTCATTCCCATTCTCAACGAGGCAGCCATCACGCCGCAGACCATCCGGCTGCCGAGCATCTCGCTGGAGAAGTCCATCGAGATTGAGATGGAAATGCAGCGCGCCGTGATGGAATTCCCGGAAGTTCGGATGGTGGTGTCCAAGATCGGACGCTCGGAACTGGGCAACGATCCGCAAGAACCCAACGCCAGCGACCCGGTCGTATCGCTCAAGCCGATGGAGGAATGGACGACCGCCAAGACCAAGCCGGAATTGGATGATGCCGTTCGTCGGCGCATTGAACGGGTACCGGGGGCGAATTTTCTGCTCAGCCAGCCGATTCAGCAGCGAGTCGACGAACTGCTGTCCGGGGTGCGCTCGGAAGCGACCGTCAAAATCATCGGGGAAGATCTGGAACAGCTGCGCAAGATGGCCGAGCAGGTCCAAGGCATCATGACCGGAATTGCCGGCGTCAAGGACGTGCGCGTCGAGCAATTATTCGGACAGACGTATCTCTCCATCGATATCGATCGAGGAAAGATCGCGCGATATGGAATCAACGTGGCGCATATCCGAGAAATCATTTCAACGGCGATCGGCGCCGAGGCCGCCACGCGCGTCTACGAGGGCCACAAGCGGTTTGATCTGATCCTTCGCTATCCCAAAAACTACCGGAACAGCGTGGAGACGATCGGTAATATTTTATTGCGGGCGTCGACGGGCGCCCTGATTCCCTTGGGAGAACTCGCCAGGATCGAACTGCGGGAGGGCCCGGCCTTGATCAGCCGTGAAGGCTTGCAGCGCAGAATCTATGTCGGCTTTAATACTCTGGGACGCGATATCGAGAGCATCGTAAAGGAGGCACAGTCCAAAATTGCCAAGCAGGTGCAGTTGCCGATCGGTTACCGTCTGCTCTGGGGAGGATCGTTCGAAAACATGCAGCGCGCCATGGCGCGCCTCCAAATCATTGTGCCCATCACCATCGGACTCATCTTTCTGCTACTGTATGCCTCATTCAATTCGGTGCGCCATGCAGCGCTCATCATTTTGAATCTGCCGTTCGCCCTGATCGGCGGTATCGTGGCCCTTTGGATCACCGGAGAATACCTGAGCGTACCGGCGTCGGTGGGGTTCATCAATCTGTTCGGCGTCGCAGTCCTCAATGGGATCGTGCTCGTGTCGTATATCAACCAGCTTCGCAGGGAAGGTCTCGACGATGACCAGGCGATCGTGCGGGGGTGCCTCCTTCGCCTCCGCCCGGTCTTGATGACAGCGCTGGTGGCCATGCTCGGTCTGTTTCCACTGGCACTTTCCCATGGGATCGGATCGGAAGTTCAACGTCCCTTGGCCGTCGTCGTCATCGGGGGACTTGTGAGCTCCACGTTGTTGACGTTAATCGTGCTTCCCACCCTGTACGGGGTCTTCGCCGAAGCGAGACGGCCGGCCGTCACCGAGGACCAATTCGCCACACCCCGTCCGCAATTAGCCATCGGCACCGATGACCCCGCTCAGGATCACCCAGCTCCCAGCCGCTGACAAGTTGTCCTGAAATTCCGACTTCCCGGACACGTTGTCCGCAAAATCCGGACAATTCACAGCGATCGACTGTCTAAGAAAAGGCCCCGCTCAGCTTCCCTGTTGGTGCAGTTCTTGCTGACGCCTGTTGTCGCCGCATCCTTGTGATACCGGGTCGATGGGGTTTCACAGATCATGAATTTTACGTCCTGATCGAGGATTCGTTATGCCCACTTCTTTCCGTTCCCTGCGTCTTTTTATCGGAAATCGATTCGGCCTTTCGTTGCTCGCCGGCCTCTGTCTCGTCACGCAGCTTCAATGCGGGGGTGGTGACGACGGCGGCGGCAGCGGTGGGGGAACGAGCCCAGGCCAACCGCCTGCCGGTGTGACCGGGGACGTGCGAGCGATCGCCCGTGAAAATGCTCAGGGCGGCACCGGCACGTGGCGAATCGGCTCCCCTTCGTCAGGCGGTCAGATCGTTGCCTACAGCAATCGCGAGAGTTATCCGGCGGGTGCCGACGTCGGCATCTCCGTCTCTGCCACTCCGGCGGGACAGTTTACGTGGCGGGTGTTCCGCATGGGCGGCTACGGAGGCATGGGCGGCCGCCAGTATGGGCAGGGCGGACCGGTGTTCGCGCCCACGCAAGCCGCTCTTTCTTTCGATCCGACGACCGGTCTGGTGCGCGCCGGCTGGCCGACCACGTTCTCGATTTCAACGAGACACGGCGATGGAAGCCCCTGGCTCACGGGTGTCTACCTGGTTCTTCTCACCAAGTCGGACGGGTGGCAGACTTATGCCTTCTTCATTCTTCGCGACGACACGCGGAACGCGGAAGTGGCGGTCCATCTTCCGACTTCAACGTGGCACGCTTACAATGACTTCGGCGGCGAGAGCCTGTACGTGTCGACGCACGGCTTGTCGGGAGGTCACGCCCGTAAAGTGTCGATGGACAAACCCATGACGCTGGGTTTTGGATCGGGAAAGTTCCTCTATGAAGAACACGAAGGCGTGATCTGGCTCGAGGACATGGGCTATGACGTGGAGTATTTCGCGAGCTCGGACATCGGAGGGGCGGTCAATCGTTTGGGTGGGCATCGGATTTACGTGTCGTTGGCTCACGATGAATACGGCACCATGGCCACACTCGACCGGTTGGAAGCGGCCCTCGCAGGGGGAACCAGCCTCGCCTTCCTCACCGGCAACACCCTGCCCTGGCAGATCCGTTATGAGGACAACGATCGTACGATCGTCGGGTACAAGGACTTATGGCGGGAAGACCCGGTGCAAGGACGTCTGACAACGACGCATTTCCGCGATCCCCTCGTTAATCGCCCGGAAAACCAGCTCGTCGGGCTCATGTCCGATGGAAGTCACAATGAGACGCCCGCCGACTGGGTGGTCACCAATGCGAACCACTGGGTCTATGCCGGCACCGGCTTGGCCAACGGCAGCATTATTCCAGACTTGATCTATTATGAATGGGACACTTTCGTCAGCGACACGTTCACGCCCGCAGGGATCACCGTGCTCGCCTCCTCCGTGGTGCCGAACAATATCCGCCCAGGCAGCCATCATGAAGCCGTAGTTTACGAACGCGGATCTGCAGTCGTATTTTCCGCAGGCACCATCCACTTCAACCAGCGCCTGCGTGCTGATTCTCGTGTCGCCCAGATCGCGAGAAACGTGCTCACGCGAGCGGGAGCAATCCCGTATCAGCCATGAATAGATGGGTGAATCCGCTCAGGGGATGGAAGAGGAACGAGCTGCGGCGTCGACACCAACTACGCCGCGCGAGGCGTGGTCCGTCCGGAACCGTCCTTCACCGCAATCGACCATGCGGCCGCTTGCCGTTCGTAGCAGACCGGACAATAGGTGTGACTGAATCGGACATCGATCGGACGGAGGTGGTGCCGCTCGAGATATATCGACATCGGCATCCAGGACGAAGCTGGCGAGGGGCTCTGTGCGACATGCTTGCAAACGCAACACACGGTCAACGTCGGAACCGTCGCCATGGCATTCTCCCTTGGAACGACGCCCACTCTAGAGTCTTTTTCCACGTCCTCCAACTAGGCCCTTCCCTAGGTGCCAATGATGCAGATCCTGTGACACAGTGAGGGCAGCACATGAGCCGCGGTCAAGATCACGGCTCCGTGAGAATTCGACGACAAGTCGAGGGTTTATTGAGCAGATGAAGGGTCCCAACCAAAGGAGTTCTGCGTGATTTCTCGCAGTTCACCGATCATATCGCCACCGCGAACGAGCCGCCTCGAAGCTCGGAACACAGACCCGTCCCCCTCGCTCGTGTCGTGCCGCCTCTTGCTGGCCGACGACCACACGTTGCTGAGACAGGGCGTCAAGGCGCTGATCGAGACGTACGGTGTGACGGTCGTCGGCGAGGCGGGTGACGGGCGGGAAGCCGTCCGCATGGCGGAAGACATGCAGCCTGATGTGGCCGTCATCGACGTGATGATGCCCCTCTTAAACGGTCTGGATGTCGTGCGCGAGATACGGCGGGTCTCGCCCGGGACGAAATCTCTGCTCTTGACGATGCATACAGACGACGCGTTCGTGCTCGAAGCGTTGAAGGTCGGCGTCAAGGGGTATTTGCTCAAGTCTCAACCGGTGTCTGACGTCGTGCACGCCATCCGTGATGTCTCGAAAGGATCCTTTTACCTGAGCCCGGGCATTTCACAAACGGTGATTCAAGCCTTTCTCGCCAAGAGCGATATCCCCGCAGACCCGCTGACGACCCGCGAGCGCGAAGTGTTGCAACTGGTCGCCCAGGGCATGTCGACGAAAAAAGTCGCAGGACTTCTCGGCGTGAGCGTCAAAACAGCCGAATCGCACCGGCATCGCATCATGGATAAGCTGGATCTTCACGATACCGCGAGTCTCGTGCGCTACTCCATCCGCCGCCGCTTGATCGAACCTTAACACCCACCAGGCTGCCCATGGCAAAGATTCTGGTCGTCGAAGACATGGACAGCGTTGTCGACCTCCTCCGCACCTTGCTCCAGCGCGAGGGATTCGAGGTAGCCGTGGCGCAAGACGGGCCCGAGGCGCTCGAAGCCGTTCGTCGCGAGAGGCCGGACCTCATGCTGCTCGATCTCATCCTACCCGGCCTCGACGGACTCGAAGTGCTCCGTCGGGTCCGGCAGGATCCGATCACTGCCCATCTGCCCATTATCGTGCTGAGCGGAAAGGATGAAGAGCGCGACAAAGTCATCGGTCTGGAAATCGGCGCCGATGACTATATGACGAAGCCGTTCCAGGCCAACGAACTGATTGCCAGGGTCAAAAACCGGCTGCGGCGGTCGGCGCCGACCGATCCCGCCCGTGTGCTCAAAGTCGGCTCGTTGGAAATGGAATTGGATCGCTATCAGGTGACGCTCCGCGGCAAGCCGATCCACTTGACGTCAAAGGAGTTCAGCTTGCTGCGGGCGTTGCTGATGACGAATGGGCGGGTGCTGAGTCGAGACGCGCTCTTCGAATCGGTGTGGGGAGCCAGCAAGGATGCGGATCTACAGTCGCGCACGATCGACGTGCATATTCGCAGCTTGCGAAACAAGCTGGGCGCCGAAGGTCGCCGCATCTTCACTGTACGCAATGTCGGATATCGGCTTGATCCTGCTCTTCCGGAGTGACCTCTCCTTCAATCATCCCCGATGCTGAGACCATGACAGGAGTGGTACGGCTCGACTCGTCACGTCCCTGTGCTCGCCGCTGGCCGCCCGGATAGTCCGTGCGGTTGACATAGCCGGCTGAGCCTTCAAACGAAATCACTCTTCCGGGTACACCGACCACCACCGCATGGTCCGGCACATCGTCGGTGACGACGCAGTTGGCCCCGATGGCTACGTCGTCTCCGACGTGTACCGCTCCCACAATCTTCGCGCCTGGTCCGATGTACACGTTGCGACCGATCACAGGTGTCCCTTGCCGCCGCCCCCGATTGGCCTGTCCGATCGTCACGCCCTGGCTGATGTTGCAGTTCTCTCCAATGACCGCACGTTCATTGATCACGATGTCGCGGATGTGGCCGATATAGAAGCCTCGGCCGATCGACGTCGTATGCGGGATCGAGCAACCGAATTTGTACTTATAGCGGATGAACAGCCGCATCGTGATCCGGTAGAGAGGCCAGAATAGGACCCGCGGCCTCCGTGTTTTGAGGTAGCGACACAGGCGCAGATAGAACATGTACTTGACCCCGTCGCTGAACCGCTCCCCCCCGTCCGAAAACACGACGTGCGTCAACAGATGCCGCCAGGATGTGTGGCCGGTATGACGATAGAGGTCGGCGGTCCAGAATTCGCGCAGTTGCGCGAAAGTCATCGGGGGCAATGGCAACATTTTTTTACCTTCTCCTTACGCACAATTTGCGCATTCTACACAATCGATTTACCGACCTTCATTCTCCCTTAACCTAGCAGTGCTAGGGTTGTCCCTAGTGGTGTAAGACGCGCCGGCAAGGCGCTCGGCGGTTCACCGGACAATCGGAGGATGTTCATGTTGAAGCGCTCGTTCTGGCTGTTTGTTGGAGGATGTGTGATTCTCGCAGCGTCAGGGGCGGTCGCACAAACCACCAGTTCGTTTCCGGGCGGATGGGTTGAAAAGAACGGCTCTGGCATTCGCGCCCGCTATAGTGCGGCTCACATTCAGTCGTTCGTTCCATCCCAGCGGGGCACCTTCACGTTTCCCGCTCCCTATAACACGCGTGGCGTGCGCATCACCGACGCCACGGATTGCGGCGGAGCCGATTGTGTGAACTATGTGGGGTATTCCTACTGGCGCAATACCAATGCCCATCAAAACAGCAGCGAGATGTTGATCTTCCTCGGATTGGCGACCAACCGGGGCGGTGCCGGACCGACCCTCTTCAAGCTCAACAAGACCACGGACGCCATCACCAAAGTCGGTCCACTGTTCCCTGCCGGTAGCAAGTTTCAGCATTACACCGGCGAAGGCTGGTACTTCAGCGCTTCCCGTCCCAACACGCTCTATCTCTATGACGGTCCCAAGATGCTGCGGTACGACGTCGTGAACAAGGTTTTCGAGACGGTGTTTGACGCCACAGCGCAGTTCGGCGCCGACCGGCGGATCTGGCAAATGCACAGCAGCAACGACGACCTGGTGCACACCGCCACGCTTCGCGTCGCGAGTAGCGGCGAGATGTTAGGCTGTCTCGTGTATCTGGAGAGCACGCGACAGTTCCGCTGGTATCCGAAGATCGGCGTCTTCGACGAATGCAACCTGGACAAGAGCGGGCGTTGGGCGATCAGTCTCGAGGACATCGGCGTGCCCAATGACCTCGCGATGCGGATCTTCGACAACCAGAGCGGCAAGGAAACCAGAATCACCGGACCGGCGGGCACCTTGGGACATCTGGACACGGGATACGGCTACGCGATCGGCGCGGACAACCATAATTCTCTGCCCAATGCCTCCATCCTGTGGTCATTCAATCCGGCAATCATCCAAGGACCGGTGCTCCAATACAACGTGAATTGGAACGTGGCCGCCGTCAATCACATCTCGCACCCGAACTCAAGGCCGAACGTTGCGTCCGCCCAGCAACACGCCTGCGGCAGCGATGCGTCGACGAACTACGCCGTTCAAAACGAGATCACTTGCTTCCGGGTCGACAACTCCGGCGACCAACTGATCGTGGCGCCGGTCATGACCGATCCCAACGCCTCCGGCGGCTGCTGCGACTTTTATGCGAAACAGCCAAAAGGCAATCTGGATATTACGGGCCGCTATTTCATCTGGACGACGAATCTCGGCGGCAACCGCATGGACGCCTTTCTCGTCAAAGTGCCTTCCCAGCTGCTGGTTACCGGCGGCGATAGCAAGCCACCCGCCGCTCCCGTCAACCTCAGGTTTCAGTAACGCTAGGCGGCCGGCCAGTCCTCTTTTGACCGTGCGGCCGCTTTCCTCTGCTCTGGGCGCATGGCGAGCCGTTGGGACCGCTCAGCGGTGCGCGGCGTTCGTTGCCACACGGGAGCGGCTCGGCCGCTCAGGTATTTCAGCGTCCCCACCAGGAGCGCGGCATTGAGCACCATGAAATACCAGATGCCGGTCGCCAGATGTCCAAGCACCGGTATGCGTCTCAGCCACGAGGACGCGAATCCCAGTGCGTAGGCCGCAAGTTGACCGATGAGCAACACGCGCCCCCATGATCGATCCGCGAGAGCAAGATTGGACAGGAAAGCTGTGAGCAGCAGCAGCGGACCCATCCAACGCAACACTTTGTGTGACCAATAGCTCAGTGCAAGCATGCCCTGGCTGGGCAACAGAAGACGCCAGGTATGGCGGAGCGCATGGACATCGCCGGCTCCAATACGGACACGTCGACGGAATTCGTCGCGAACCGTTTCCGGCACCATTTCCCACGCCTTCGCAGCGGGTCGGAAGATCACCGCACCTCCCCGCTCCAATCGCATGAGCATGGGAATGAGGAAATCATCGACGATCGTGCCCGTCGGCAGGGCGCGAAACCATCCGCGCTTGATGGCATAGATGGCGCCGTTAGCGCCGAGTACGGTGCCAAACCGTGACTCCAGTGTCTTGAGCATGGTTTCATACCGCCAATAGAAGCTGTCCGGATTAACGGTCCCTTCCGTCGTATGGAACTCCAGTTTGCCGACGACGGCGCATGCGAAAGGGGAACACCGGAACCCTCGGATCAGTTCCTTCACGGCGCTCGGCTCGAAGAACGTATTGGCGTCCGTAAAGACCACGAATTTGCCTCGTGCCAGGGCGACTAAATCGTTCAACACGTGCGCCTTGCCTCGTTGTAAGGCAAAGTCGTGAAAGGCGATTCGAGACTGGTGATAGAGACGCACGATCTCGCTGGTGCGATCGGTGGATCCGTCGGAGCCGATCAGAATGTGCAGACGGTCCCGGGGATAATCCAGGGCCATGAGATTTTCGATCCGGCGACCGATGACTAATTCTTCGTTGTGCGCCGCGATGACGATGCTGACTTCCGGCCACACGGCAGGATCGGAGATCGCGGCTAGGTGGTGACGGCGCACTCGAGTGAGCAGCCACAACATCGCCGGATAGCCGAGATAGCTGTACGCCAGCAGAGCCAA
>DATIGH010000282.1:0-11562 GCA_035454845.1 Nitrospira sp. | reverse complement strand
TGGGCCGGCTTCCCGCTGGTCATGCCCTCCTCAAAGGCTTGTGGATCGAGCCCTACTTCCTTGATGAGGACCTCCCGTATCGAACGGTCCAGGACACCGGTCACCTTGTCCTGGTGAATCGTCCGAAACAATACCTTCTTCATTTCATTGCCCTTGCCCATCAGCTTGGCCTGTTCGTACATATCGAAGGGCGTCGGGAGTTTTCCTCTGATCACCGGGAACCCAACCATCGTCGTCTCGAGTTTCTTTCCAAACTCCTTCTCAAGAAGGGGCAGCCCTTCAGCGTCAAAATGATGACAGTGCGGACAGTAGAAATCGGCAAACTCAACCAATTTGACCTTTCCTGGTTGATGGGTCGATCGCTCCTCCTTCAGAATTTCATACTTGCCCTTCAACTCGGGAGCCGCGGCCCCAACCGTCTCTCGGGAAAAAGAGAGAACGGCTGCCATCAGCAGTCCCCCGATCACCATAACGCCAGCCCACTGCCTGATCTTGCCCATGCCTGCTCCTTTCCTGAGATGCAGTGACGCGTCATTATATCGAATACCGGTAGCACTTTGCTGTTTGTTATAATCCGTGTCATGCAGCCAGCCTCCTCCGCGTGCACGGCGATCGGTCTCTGTCTTGTTTTCGTTGGGTGCGCGTCCAGCCAACACGCAGAAGACGGCTCATCTGCCGCTCAGGTGCCCTTCGTTCAGGTCAAAACTGCTCCCGATTCTTACCGGGGACAATCAGTGGTCTACGGCGGAGAAGTGTTGAGCGCACGGCGATTGAAGGATGGGACGCGAATAGAAGTCCTTCAGCTCCCGCTCGATCGTTCGGGATACCTCGACAACGACCGAACTCATTCCCAAGGTCGCTTTATCGCGATGCATCGAGAGTTTTTGGACCCCGCCACGATCCCTCCCGGCACCCGTGTCACGGTGACCGGAGAGGTCACGGGCTCTATGACGCTTCCGCTCGATGAGACGGAATATACCTACCCGGTGATCGAAGCCCGCCACATCGAGGTCTTACCCGCCGAAATAGCTGAACTCTCAAGGCGCCCCTATCCCTATTACTACACGGGCCCTGGCCCCTATTGGGGACCTTACGGCAGCCCGTACTGGCGCCCCTGGCCGTATCGCTGGTAGTCAGTAGACGTCCATCGTCATTCGTGAAGCGTCCCTCGTAAAGCGTGGTGCCAAGCTTTCCTTATCGCCAGTTCTGATCATCGTCCGGCCGCGCCAATGATCCGTTCAACGCGATCGTCGCGGCCGCCGAGATTTCGATACTTGTGATACTGGGCAAGAGCGCGCGGCATGTCCTTCCTGTGCAGCTCGTAAAAGACGCCGAGATTATAGTGAGCCTCGACATAATCCGGCTTCAGAGCGACAGCCTTCTCATAGGCCCGTTCCGCTTCCTCAAGCTTGTTCATACTGGTATAGATCACGCCGAGATTCATGTGGGCCTCGGCATATTCCGGCCGATACCGGATGACCTCGAGAAACTCCCGTTCCGCTTCGCTCGGTTTGTTTTGGCTCCGCAGGATAAATCCCAGGTTATAGTGGGCATCAACAAGGTTCGGCTTGGCGGCGATCGCCTGCCGATAGGCATAGGCCGCCTCAAGTAGATCATTGTTCCGTTCCGCCAAACGGCCTGCCTGATACCACCCGTCGGCGTGTTTAGGATGACTCTTGGTCAGGCGCGCAAGCAGCTGGCGGGCAGCGTCGTTGTTGCCCTGACTCTCGTGCAGCATCGCCAACTCAAAGAGGCCGTCCGCACTGGTGGGACGAACGGCAAGGAGGCGCTGATAGACCTGCATCGCAGCAGGAATGTCGCGCCGGCTTTCATACAATCTCGCTAAATCCAGATAGGAATCTTCGTGCTTCGGGTCGACCTCAATGGCCCGTGTGAGCGCCTGTTCCCCCTCAGCGACCTTCCCTTGGGCAAGATAGACCTCTGCCAGATCATTCAATGCATCGGGATAGGCTGGCTTTAGTTTGAGTGCACGCGTCAAGCTATCGGCAGCCTCGCGAGGTTTTTTCTTTGCCTTGAAATAGATTTGCCCTAACAGGCGATAGGCTTCCGCAGAAGGACTGGATTCCACCGATTTCTGAAGCAACGCAACTGCGCCATCCGCATCTCCGGAATTCCAGACCTCCGTGGCGTGCTCGACTACACGCTTACTAGAGTCCGGCGGTGTCGCGGCACTACCGGTTCGAGGAAGACACAAACACGGCACAAGGACGATCGCCATGAGGAGCCATAGTCGTGCGCGTGCCGTCAAGAGAGCGCTCCAGGCCAACAAAAAGGTGTATTTCAACTATACGGTGGGTGCTCACTGAAATCAACGCGAGCTAGAACAGACCGAGCGTCACACCGCCGTAGATGGCTCGTCCATAGCCTGCGAAGAAGATCTGCTGACTGGCAGAGGCGGCGGCCGTTTCGCCGCTGATCACCTGGCCGGATGCCGCATACTTCTTGTCGGCAATATTATCAAGCTGAAGGTAGAACTTAGCGAATCGTATCCACGAGTTCTTGATGTCGATGACTTTGTGAACGTTGACGTTCCACACGAAATAGGATGGGATACCGAATGTATTGCTGTTGTTCAAAAAATAGCTATTGTAATAGCTGCCCTCGACCCAGCCGCCCCAACCACTCGGAGCATGGTCGTACTCTCCCTTGGCGAACAACACATCCGTGGGGACGTTCGGAACCTTATTCCCATCGCGTACCAAAAAGCCGGCGGACGTCCGATCGGTAAAATTGATGTACTTGGCATCGATGTGCGTATAGGCTCCGGACAGCCTCAGCCCTTGCACCGGCCGCCAATCGTATCGCGCTTCGATCCCGCGATACTGCGAGGAGTCGGCGTTGACCGATGCGGTATTGGACCCCGAAATCGTTTGGGTGATGATTTCATTCTTGAAGAAGGTCCAAAACCCGACGAGCTCGACCACCAGATCCTTGGTGAGCCTGGACTCCGTGCCGATTTCCGTATTCAGATTCTTTTGAGGTTTGAGATCGAAATTGCTTCCAGGAAGACCGGTCACCGGATCTCGCAGAAGATTGTTGAATTGTGGAATACCGTACCCTGTCGAAGCTCGCACCCAATGCCGATAGCCGTCAGCCGGCTTCCAGGTCAGCGACATTTCCGGCGCCCAGTTGTAAAAGGTACGATTGGCGCTCACCGGCGCCGGCGTCGCTCCCGTATAATTGATCTGCTGTACGCTGATCATTGACTGCTCGAATCCCAATCCTCCCGCCAAAATAAATTTAGGGACGAACTCCAATTCTTCCCGAAAACGGCCACCGATATTTCTGATCGTGCCTCGGTTATTTTGCAGCAGGGATCCGCGAGTACCGCTTCCATCCGCGAGATTCTGAAACGTATTCCCTTCTTGCTCCATGTTATTCACGAAAAACCCGACATAACTCCTCAGCGGCATGTCCGCCAGCCGCCCGTCATGACGGATATCGACATAGTTTTTGTAGTTGGGATTCACGTTGTCCGTGATTTGCGAGAAGTATTGATTGATGTCTTTCACGTCATAGTCGGCTTCGATCGTGAGCACGGTATTGGAATTGAGTTGACGCTCGTAGATGCCGCCCACGATCGTGCGCCGGTCAATCCGTTGCTGATTGAGCAAGACGGCATTGGCACAGCCGGGGTTGTACGTTCCCGGCGCACAGGACGTCTGGGTACCACCCGCCTGGCGTTCATCCGCAATGAACTGGGCCTGCGTCAATCTGGTGGGCACACGCGTATCCAACCAGTTCGTAATCGCTTTGAAATAAAAACTCTGCTTGTCGTCGACGGCAAAACGAAGATTGAAATTGAGAGTCTGGGTCGTGTAGTCGCTGTGCCTGATAAATCCATCTTCCGCTGCATTGCTAGCAAACAGGGACACGTCGAGGTTTTGAAATTGCTGCCCTACGGCGAAAGCCTGCTTAAAGTAGCCGTAGGATCCGCCTGAAAGGAAGGTTTCAAACCCGTTGATGTCGCTACCGCGCCTCGTCCTGAAATGGACCATGCCGCCCAACGCATAGTTATCGTACAGGGACGATGAAGCTCCTCGAGTCACCTCCGTGCTCCGCATGAACCAGGGATCATGGATATCGAGCCGTGACAACCCGTCGGATTGGGTCTGGATGAATCCGTCTTCGTATATTTTGATATCGCGTGCTGCAAACGTCGTCTTGGCGCCCTGTCCGCGGATCATGATGCTGAAGTCCCGCGGCCCATTGGCTTGCCGCAAGACAATCCCCGGCAGGGACTCCAGTGATTCCTTCATCGTGCGCGTCGGCTGTGAGTCGGTTTCCGCCGGAACGGTGGCAGTTAGCGAGACCCCTTCGGGTCGTTTTTGAAGCCGTTTACTCACGATGCTCATGTCGGCCAGGTCGAAATCCGGTTGCGAGACAGCCTCGGATGAACCCTCCGGCGTCACTGGTTCAACCTGCTCTTTGATGATCGACGGACGTTCCTCGCCGGGCGTGACACTCTCCTTGTGCTGCTGGATTTCATCCAACTCCCGCAAAATGTTTCTCAGCTGATCTCTGAGTTCCCGTTCTCGCGGCGAAGTGGCCGGATCGGAGGTGGGAGCATCCTGCGCGATCGCCTGCCCCGCGACGGCCCAGAGGAGAACGAATCCGAGATATGGTGCCCAGCGCTTTGGGGAGAGACGCTTCGCTGCCCGCATGATCGCCGACTCCTTGTGCAGAGTGTGAAGACGCGTGTGGACCCGGGCCGCGCCACTGGCGCTGCCCCGTCGCTGACGACCTTCAGTATGGATGCGATAACCAGGACGGAATCAGTGTGGAGGCCCACGGGAGTGCGACTCAGCGGTGACAACGGATGCACTAATGGTGAAGTCGATCTGGCGCAATCTTGTCACGACGGTCGACACGGCCACCAGCGGCAAGGCCGCTGGAACCGCGACAGTTGGATTGATCTGGCAAGCCCAGGCACAGAGCGCCGAGTGAGCAAGATGAGAGGGACTATGATGATGGCCTGGGGGCTGCTCGGCGTGGAGAACGAGACAGTTGGCAGTGCCGATCGCCAGGGCGGCGTAGAGCACGACCACCCCAATCGTGAGGGGAGCAATCCAGTACTTCATGGCTGCCGTTCGAGCATGTTTCGCACAAGGGCGATCGATTCCTGGCTATCCCACGTACGTGGTCCCACGGCGCGGCCTACGGCATGGCCGTCCCGGTCGATCAGCACCGTGGTCGGAAGCCCGCGCACCATGAAGCGGCGTGAGAGTTCTTCGTCTTCATCGAAAAGGACGGGTAGATGGATGCCGAGATGGGCGAGGAACCGCTTGATGCCTTCCGGGTACACGTCCGTCGTCACGGTCACCACGCGAACCTGTTCGGAATCGAATTGCGATTGCAGGTGCGCAAGCGACGGCATCTCATCTTTACACGGCCCGCACCACGTAGCCCAAAAATTGAGCAGCACGACTTTGCCCGCCAGATGTTGAGAGCCGACACTGGAGCCGTCGAGGCCCTTCAGATCGAACGCGGCGACTGGGACGCGCGCCGCCATTCGCGTGACACCAAGTGCGGCGAACGGGTCGCCCGCTGTGGGGTTGGCGCCATACAGAGGCTCGCCGGATGCAAACACTCCCGCGCAGGCGGCGAGCAGAACTGCGCAGATGACTGGCTGTGTGCTACGGCGCATGCGCGCGGACCTCCGCTTCTACTAGGGCAACTTTGGGCAACTGCATGGTTTGAACTACGAGACGATGCGCTGGCATCGCATGTTCCTTCCATCCCATGACCACCGTTCCCTGTGGATTGACCGCGACCGCAGGAGTCTGGCCGTGCTTGTCGTTCAACTTTCGCGGCACGCTAAACGTTTGGCCCCGGTCAAGCGAATGGCTCATCACGATTTCCCGACGCACCGGTGATTGCTCCTCCCAGACCACGATCACGCGACCCTGTAGATCAACGGCCATCTGCGGATGGTCAGGAAACGTGCCCTTTGAACGGTTCAGCTGCTTTTTTTGAGAGAAGGTCTGTCCCTGATCGTCCGAATAAGCCATGTAAATAGCAGGCGTTTCGTCGGAGCCTTCGGTATACCACACCACATAGAGACGTCCGAGGCGGTCGACACCTAACGACGCCGGACGGTGCGGGCAGGCCTGATAGACCCATCGATCGTTGCCGACGACGATTGGCTGCGAAAACGTCTGCCCCCCGTCCGTGGATCGAGAGACCACCGTCTCGCGGACGTTGCCGTCGAAGATTTTTCGCCATGCGACATAGACCACGCCGTCGTCAGAGGTGGCAATCGATGTCCGGCAACAGACACAGGTGTTGTCGTCAACCTTGAAATTCTTCGTGATCGTGCGGCCGCTGTCCGTCGACCTTGCGACAAACGTACCCGGATCCTTCTTCCCTTCTCGACCGTCGATCCATGCGAAATGCAACACGCCGTCCGGAGCGACTTGGAGGGCATCGAACGTGTGCTGGATCACCTGGTTGTCGTCGTTCACCAGTGTCGAAGGGCCGAAGGAACGCCCGCCATCACTTGATCGGCTCAGTCTCAGCTCACCAGAAAACGGCTTGTCGGGGGTCATCTTGGGATGGGCCATTGACCAGGTGACAAACACGTCCTGCCCCCGGACGATGAGGGCGGGAGTTTCCTGGCGATGGTACGGATTTTCGCCTGGTTGATTGACGGCGACCGGAGTACCCAACGGGCCGCCAGGCGTTTCCGACTTCGCAAAGAGGATGGTGCGCGTCTCCTTGTCTTCCTCGACCCAAGCGGCTGAAATCCGCCCCTGATCGTCGATCTGCACCGACGGGCCTACGACTCCCTTGACTTGACGGACGGTCAGATGCTTCGGTCCAAAAATCGGCGCGGGACCCGGTGTCTCGGCCAAGAGCAATACCCCCGGCCAGGCGGTGACGAGCCCCAACATGACCACGATCAACAGGTATAGGACGTAGGGACGCTGGGGGCTGGTGACTGGCATCGTGCTCACGTCAGTTCTTCCGGTTGTTTAATTGGCCAGGCTATAGACAATGGGAAGATTCACGACGATCTCCGATTTGCTGATCGCATGCTTCATGTGAAGCGGACAAGCCAACTTCACGGCCTCCATCGCGGCTGCATCGAGGATGTGGTGGCCGGAGCTCTTTTGTACGGACACTTCGGCCAGCTGCCCATCGGATCGTATGACCGCCTTCAAAATGACTTTCCCCTCCTGACCGTTCAATCGGGCAGAACTCGGATAGCGCTTCAACTCAGCGACTCGTCGCCATAGCGACTCGGCCAACCAGCGATGATCGGTCTTGACCTCTTGACCAGAGGGCGCCGCTTTTGCAACCTGCACTGGGGCTTCGGCCGTAACGGAACTCGGTGGGGACGGCAGGACCGGTGCCGGCTCCGGCGATGACGATGCGACGGGCTCTGGCATCGACGGCTTTGAAGGAGTCTCCGCCGGCCGCGTTTCCACCACCTCATAAGACGGCGGGACCGCAACCGGTTGCTGCTGCGGCATCACGGGCTCTGGCGTTTGGACACGTTCAGGCTCTTTCGCCGCCATCACCGGTTCGGAATTCATTGGGGGCGCCTCGGCGGTCCGCTCCAGGATTGGCTCGACGATCCGTTCTTGAGGAGGCTCGGCAACGGCGGCCGGCTCGCTTTTCGGCGGCCGAAGTGGCTCCTCGACGTGCGTGGGCGGCGTCGGTGGCTGCACCTCCGGATGGACCACCTGCACGCTTTCGCGAGGCGCGACCCTATGCATGACGGTTTCCATCGGCTCGACCGGTCGCGGCGCGGCCGCTCGCGCCGGAGCTTGCACCGGCGGTGGCGCCGATTCCGGGACCGCAGTCGGAGCCGGCATTGAATCAGTCTCCACCGCATCGACGAGGGCCACTTCCCATTTGAAGGGTTCTTCCTGAAGAACAGGACGAACCTGCGCCGCAAAGACCACAGCAAGGGCGATCGCGACGCCGTGCAACGCGAGTGAGATGCTCCACGCAGGGAGGAGGAATCGATTATGATCCGCGCACGTCATGTGGAAACCCATCAGAAGAGAGAACGCGCAGACGAAGCCGATCCTTTGTAAGCCGAACCGTCGCCTGCACCACAGATGAGGCTATGCGGCGAGAGCGCTGGGAGGACCGCGCGAGACGAACAGGGAAGGGAAATTGGACGAGAATTCGGGCACTGCAGAAGGCTCGACACGAGAAATGGGTGAGCGCTCGACCAGCGTGGGAGCCGTGACCGTATCGAGCACTTGTCCAGCGGCACACATCCATGTGCAAAGCACGGTGCTGTGCGTGGCCTTGTGATGACGGGCGTGATGAGTCTCGTGTGAGATCGATTGCGCCGACGCAAGCCCTCCGACAGCAAGCAGGCAGAAGACGAGCAGTACCGCGAGCGATTCCTTCATCAGGCGAGGTGTCATACGTACGCTACGCCGGGATCGTGGATGTTGGGCTGATGGTACAGAACCAGACATGGGAGCGTCAAGCATGAGGAATCGGAACCCATTGTGTTCCCGATAGGATTCGGAAAATGTTTCCGGTATACTGCGTCAGTTAGGTGGCGCTCCAAGAGTCCGATGCTGACACAAATCCTGAACCTTATCTTCGGCAGCAAGAACGATCGGGAAATCAAGGCCTTGATGCCGATCGTGCAGCGCACGAACGGCCTGGAGTCGGAGTTCACTCCGCTCTCAGATCAGGCCTTGGCCGACAAAACGCAGCTCTTCAAGAAGCGGCTATCCGCTGGCGAAACGCTCGACGACATTCTCCCTGAAGCGTTCGCCGTCTGCCGGGAAATGTCCCGTCGAAAGCTCAACATGCGGCACTTCGACGTACAGCTCATCGGTGGCATGATTCTCCATAAGGGCCGCATCTCTGAAATGAAAACCGGCGAAGGGAAAACCCTCGTCGCGACGTTACCCATCTACCTCAATGCGCTCGAGGGCAAGGGGGCGCATCTCGTCACGGTCAATGACTACCTCGCCAAACGCGACGCTCAATGGATGGGACAGCTCTATCACGCGCTGGGGCTGTCCACAGGCGTCATCCAGCACGACGCCTCGTTCATCTACGATCCGACCTATGAGGCCTCCGACAAGCGGCTGCAGCATCTCCGCCCCTGTACCAGGTACGAGGCATACCGTGCCGACATCACGTACGGCACGAACAATGAATACGGATTCGACTACCTGCGTGACAATCTCGTCGTGACGGCACTGGATCAGTGCGTGCAGCGAGAACTAAATTTTGCGATCGTGGACGAAGTCGACAGCATCTTAATCGATGAAGCGCGGACGCCGTTGATTATTTCGGGCCCGACCGACCAGTCGACGGATCTGTATTACCGCATCAATGCCATCATCCCCCAGCTCAAATCGGAGCAGGATTACACGATCGAAGAAAAAACCAAGACCGCCTCGCTGACCGAAGAAGGCAATATCCGCGTCGAAAAGTTGTTGGGCGTCGACAATCTCTACGACCCCGCCAACATGGATCTCGTGCACCACGTCGTCAAGGCGCTGCAAGCCCACGCACTCTACAAGCGCGATGTGGATTACGTGGTCAAGGACGGTGAGGTCATCATCGTGGATGAGTTCACCGGACGATTGATGCCGGGCCGTCGCTGGAGCGACGGCTTGCACCAGGCGGTTGAAGCCAAGGAGGGGGTCAAGATCGCCAACGAGAATCAGACGCTGGCCTCAGTGACCTTTCAGAACTATTTCCGGATGTACAAGAAGCTGGCCGGCATGACCGGCACCGCCGACACCGAGGCGTCGGAGTTCGCCAAGATATACAATCTCGACGTCAACGTGGTCCCCACCAACCGCAAAATGATCCGGTTGGACTATGCTGACGTGGTCTACCGCACGGAGAAGGAGAAGTTTGCTGCCATCGCCGAAGAGATTAAAGAGTGTCATGAACGCGGCCAGCCGGTCCTTGTGGGCACCATCTCTATCGAGAAATCCGAAAAACTTGCAGGCATGCTGAACCGCAACGGCATCAAACACAACGTGCTCAATGCCAAGCAGCACGAACGCGAAGCCGAGATCGTCGCACAAGCCGGGCGCAAGGGTGCCGTCACCATTGCCACCAACATGGCGGGCCGGGGCACTGACATCCTCTTGGGCGGCAATGCCGACTTCATGTTCAAACAGGTCCTGTACCGCGAGGAGAACCTGCCGGAGGAACGGAAGGTCTCCGTGTACGAAGAAATCCTCAGGGACTGCGAGAAGAACAAGCAGGAGGTCCTCGCCCTCGGCGGACTGCATATTCTCGGCACAGAGCGGCACGAGAGCCGCCGCATCGACAACCAACTGCGGGGTCGCGCCGGCCGCCAAGGCGATCCCGGATCGTCCCGGTTCTACCTTTCCCTCGAAGACGACCTCATGCGCATCTTCGCATCAGAACGGGTGTCGCAACTCATGCTCAAGCTCGGCATGGAAGAAGGAATCCCCATCGAACACGGGATGGTGACTCGCGCCATCGCCAACGCGCAAAAGAAGGTGGAAGCGCACAATTTTGAGATCCGCAAACAATTGCTCGAGTACGACGATGTCATGAACAAGCAGCGCGAAGTCATCTATCAGCATCGCCGGGCCGTCCTCAGCGGCGAAAACCTGACCGAAGATCTGCAGCAGATGATGGGAACCCTGGTGGAGTCCGCGCTCAATGTGTATTGCCCCGCCGAGCAGTATCCCGAAGAGTGGGATATGAAAGGTCTGACCGAAATGATGCAGGGTCAGTTCGGGCTCGACATTACGCAAGGCAAGCAGGACAGCGGCGAATCTCTTCGTGACGTCGGACGGGACGCGCTCCTGGAAGATCTGAAGGCCCAGATCCGCGACGCTTACGAGCGGAAGGAAAAGGAACTGGGGCCGGAACTCATGCGCTTCCTAGAAAAGAATTTCATGTTGCAGGTGATCGACCATCATTGGAAAGACCACCTGCTAGCCATGGATCATCTCCGCGACGGCATCGGTCTGCGCGGGTATGGCCAGAAGGATCCGCTGATCGAGTACAAGCGCGAAGGATATGATTTGTTTGCCGGCATGATGGAGCGTATCAAGTCTGATACGATCGAGCGGCTCTTCTTGGTGCAAGCCGTCCGAGAAAGCGAACGCTCCGCTCCGCCCCCGCCCGTGCTGTCACGACCCCAACCGAAGCTCACGCTGAATCGCGGCGAAGAGCCGGTGTCCACGCAGACCGTCCATCGCGGCGACGACAAGGTCGGTCGCAACGACCCCTGCCCTTGCGGGTCAGGCAAAAAATACAAAAAATGCCACGGGGCATAGACGCACGCCGCTGACACTCTCGCTTCCTAGCTTCCAAAGCGACCCTTCCGGATTTGCAACTTGGGCACCATTCGTTCTTTCCAGGAAGAAGCCTCGTCAGTTCTGGTTTGCGAATCGCGCAGGCGCTCGGGCACTTTTCGACTTCTCAGCACTCTCTCGACGGGAATCGCAGCGCCCTGTGAGTGACTTGCCGACAATTCGGGCACCGTTCTGTCTCGAACAGCTGCGGTTTGACTAATCTCGCTTCCCTTCCTTTTTTTAGGGGCGGAATAGCTGTGCTTGA
>DATIGH010000281.1:0-10300 GCA_035454845.1 Nitrospira sp. | reverse complement strand
GGAAACAATTTGCTGTGCCTGCTCAGCATTTCCGATCGAGGCTTCTTCACCATTAATGCTGTGCAGCTTGGCTTCGAACGGCGGAGGATTCTCGCCCGCCAGCAAGGCGGTAATCGACCAATACTCTTCCGCACGAAAGGCCTCCCGCTCCGCCTCACGCTCGCACATGAGGCGTACGGCCACGGACTGCACCCGTCCCATCGACAGGCCGCGGCGAACTTTCTTCCACAACAACTGACTGCCTTGATAGCCGACGATGCGATCGAGGACCCGGCGTGCCTGCTGCGCATTCACGAGCTTCATGTCGATCTGGCCGGGAGCCTGCAAGGCCTGCTTGATGGCGCGCTCGGTAATTTCATTGAAGAGCACGCGAAACACTTTTCCGTCGCTCTTCTTCTTGGATTTGCCGCGTAGCTCTTCGGCGAGATGCCAGGCAATCGCCTCGCCTTCTCGGTCGGGGTCGGGAGCCAGAAAAATTTTATCTGCGGCTTCGGCCTTCTTCTTGATTTCGGCCAGAACCTTGGACTTGCCTTTGATCGTCACATACTGGGGCTTGAAATTGTGATCCAGATCCACGCCCAGCTTGCTGGTCGGCAGGTCTTTGATGTGCCCGACCGAAGCCATCACGGTATACCCTCGTCCCAGGTACTTGGTGATCGTTTTGGCCTTGGTAGGTGACTCAACGATGATCAGCGATTTCGCCATGTCGACTCCGATTTCATGCAGACCTTACTCTAACATCCGTACCAAATATAGCAGATGAGTGCAACCAGCCGCCTGAAAATGAAATGTTTACATTCTCAGATACCGTTGTCCTGGGAGTTGCCGCACGCGCCGCCGAAGTTCAAGCGACAACAGCGATGCCATCACCGAAGGCACCGGAAGCCGCGTCCGCTCGAGAAGATGATCGACCGTCAGCGGCTCGTGTGAGAGCGCATCATACACTAGCCGTTCATGATTTCCAAAATCGTCGGCGGACGCCTCCGGCGGAGGGGAGCCACACAGACGCACTCTCATGTTCGGTTCGAGCTGAGGTGTGATGATCTCGATCACATCTCGCGCTTGCTCGACCAACGTGGCCCCTTCTTTGATCAAGGCGTGCGTCCCCCGGCTGGTTTCGACGTTCACGCTTCCTGGAACCGCGAAGACCTCTCTCCCCTGTTCGGCGGCGAGCCGTGCGGTAATCAATGACCCGCTGTCGATAGCGGCTTCCGTCACGACCACACCGAACGATAATCCGCTGATGATCCGGTTTCTGCGCGGAAAATGCCCGCTGTGCGGAGGAGCGTCCCACGAGAGTTCCGACAAAACGGCGCCTTGCTCCTCAATCTCTCTGCGGAGCCGCTCATGTTCAGGCGGATAGGTGCTTCCAAGACCGCACCCCAGCACGGCAAGCGTACGGCCCCCGGCGGCAAGCGCGCCTCGATGCGCCGCAGCATCAGCGCCTCGCGCCAAGCCGCTGACGACGGTGACTCCTGCGCCCGCCAAGCCGCCGGCCAACTGTTCCGTGATGAGACGTCCGGCCGGGGTTCCACGCCTGGCGCCGACCACCGCAATCGCCAGCTCGTCTGATTCATGCAATGTGCCGGACACATACAGGAGCGGCGGTGGATCCGCAATCATCAGCAAACGGCGCGGATATGTCGCATCCAACATGCTTCGGACGTCGATCTGTTTGCGCTCAATAACGCGGAGTTCACGTGCAATACGCCGGCAGGCATCGCGGTCCGGGCCCCGGACGATGGCCTCCGCAAGACGGGCGCTGCAGCCCCGCTCAACCAGATCGTCCATCGAGGCCCGAAGCACCGCATCCGGGCTTTCCCACTCACGCACCAGTGTCAGCACGAGGTGATCGCCCACTCCCTCGATCGCACGAAGCTTCATCCAGGCTTCGAGCGATGCACAGGATTGTCGACCACTCGCTACTGAGTTCATGACCCTCACACGGATGACCGGCAGACGACGGCATACCGGGCTTCCGATCCCAGCACGATGCTTCTGCCTACATCACTACAAGATCGTATTGTTCGAGATGCAGTTGCTCATCCGGCATGACAAGGACTTTGGCGGCGCATTCGCGCTCCAGCGCTTCAAGGCCCTGCCGTTCTTCGTCTTGGAGAAGTCCCGCGACGGAAGGATGGGCGCCCACGACGATCCGCTGTTGTTCGGTTCCTTGCCCGATTTTTCTGATCTCGCGAAAGATCTCATAGGCGACCGTGGTCGGCGACTTGGTATAGCCTCTGCCATCACAATACCGGCATGGCTCGGAAAGAGAGCGCAGAAGATCTTCCCGCACGCGCTCGCGTGATATTTCAATCAATCCCAGGTCGGAGATGCGGGAAATCCTCGCTCGGGCCTTGTCGGACGCCATGGCGTCCACCAGAGCATGGTAGACTTTGTCCCGGTTTTTTTCCCGTTCCATATCGATGAAGTCGACGATAATGATCCCTCCGATGCCACGCAGTTTGATCTGATAGGCCACTTCCTTGGCCGCTTCCAAATTATTGCGCAGAATCGTTTCCTCCTGGTCCCGTTTACCCACGAAGCGGCCTGTGTTCACATCGATCACGGTCATGGCTTCCGTATGATCGATTACCAGGTACCCTCCGGACTTGAGCCACACTTTGCGGCTCAGCGCACGCGCCATCTCCTGCTCGACCCCAAGATACTCGAACAGGCTCTCATCCTTGTCATAGAGGTGAATCCGCGATGTCTGTTCCGGCGAAAAGCGCTGAACGAAGTCACGTACGGCATCATATTCCTGCCGCGAGTCGATCCACAGCCGTTCCACCTTTTTGCCGAACAGATCCCGGACGACACGGAAGCTGAGACTCAAGTCCGTATGCAGAAGCGCTGGGGCTGGCTGCTGATCGCGCTTCGTCCTGATGTCCTGCCAGAGAACGTGAAGAAAATCGACATCCGATCGCAACTCGTCTTCCTTGACCCCTTCACTGACCGTCCGGACGATGTACCCGCAGCCCGGATGGCGAACCCGCTTCATGATGTCCTTCAGCCGCGCGCGTTCCTCATCGCGCGCGATGCGGCGAGAGACGCCGATGTGCTCCACGTTCGGCATGAAGACCAAGTAGCGTCCGGGAAGCGACACGTAGGTCGTCACTCGAGGGCCTTTGGTTCCAATCGGCCCCTTCGAGATTTGCACCACCAACTCCTGCCCTTCGGTAAGCAACTGTTCGATGGGCTTGCTGCTTTCCCGCCGTGGACGCATCTCGTCCCCGTCTTTATCGTCGTCATCAGAATCCAACAAGGTATCGTTGGGCTCTGCGTCCATGGACAAGTCCGAGACGTGCATGAACGCAGCCTTTTCCAGGCCGATGTCCACGAAGGCCGCCTGCATTCCAGGCAACACTTTCGCCACCTTGCCCTTATAAATGTTGCCGACAAAGTCTTTATACTTGGCCCGGTCCCCGAAGAGATCGGTCACCACACCATTGTCCAACACCGCGACACGGGTCTCTTCCCGTGCGACGGTTATCGCAATTTCCACACCCATACTCGCTCCTTCCGTTCAGCGGAATCGCTCCAAGCGACCGTGAGGATGGAACGCGGGCGAGCCCAGGTTCCGGTGTCACTCAAGTCCTCATCGATTCGAGGATCCGCACAATCAATAATTGGGCAGCGCTCAATGCGCCGCCGCTCGTTCAATAAAACAGACTCAATCGCCGCCGTTTCACGTTCAGCAACAGTCCAAGCGAAGCCATCGTCATGATGGTCGCACTGCCGCCATAACTCATCAGCGGAAGCGGGATCCCAACGATCGGAAACATGCCGGCGGTCATGCCGATATTCACGACAACGCAAAAGCACAGCATGGAAATGACGCCGACCGCCAACAGGGCACCCAACTCATCTTTGGCGCGCGCCGCAATCTCCAGGGACAGCCATATCAGCGCGACAAACAAGAGCAGCAAGACGAGCACCCCGAGAAACCCCCATTCCTCCGCAAACACCGAAAACACAAAATCCGTGTGCCCTTCGGGCAGAAATTTCAATTGGCTTTGTGTGCCACCGTACAGCCCTTTGCCTGTCAATTCCCCCGCGCCGATGGCAATCCGCGACTGCAATGCATGATACCCCTTCCCGGCCGGATCGTAGTTCGGATCGACAAAGGCCATGATGCGCTGCCGCTGGTAATCATGCAACGAGCCCCACATGACCTCCCAGGCGAACGGAAAGAGCATAAGCGAAAACAACAAAATCACGCCGAGCGCCTGCGAGCGCATCCCCACCATCAGCAGCATCGCTGCATAGACCGCCATGAAACTCAAGCCGCTGCCGAGATCCGGCTGTTTGAGAATTAACAGCAATCCGGGCAGCATCAAGGCGCCGGGAATCACCACACGCTGCAACCAGCCCACCCGGGGGGCCTTGGAATAATAATGGGCCATCACCAGGATCAGCACCAGCTTCGCAAACTCCGAAGGCTGAAACGCAAACGGACCAATGGGAATCCAACGCTGCGCGCCTCGGCTTGTCTTGCCTTCGAAGAGCACGACCGCCAACAGGATCAGGATAATCGCATAGGCAGGATACGCTAATCGCGCGATGCGGTGATAGTCCCAGACGAGCATGATGAGGAAGGCCACCGTTCCGAGCAGAATCCACAGAACCTGCTTGGCGAAAAACGGCAGTCCGGGTCCACCCTGGTCATGCGTCACGCTGTAGATGGAAAGCACGCCGATCGATAGTATCGCACCGATCAAGCCCAGAAATCGAAAGTCGAAGTTATCGAACCCCCTCCGGTCCATCATCCGATCGATCATGGCGCTCCTACGTTGGCCATCTGGCTCGGCGCCGCGATCGCATCGGCGGTAGAAGACTTAGGTACTTTAAGCTTTATATAAGTCTCGATCACCTCTTTGGCAAGGGGGGCGGCTGCAGAACCTCCATGGCCCATATGCTCGGCCAGCACGGCAACCGCAACCTTGGGGTTCTCAACCGGGGCAAAGGCGACGAACCAGGCATGGTCTCTAAACCTCTTTGGAATATCCTTTTCAGGGCCTGACCGGAGTGCGGCAGTCTGCGCCGTACCGGTTTTTCCCGCGATCGTGACGAGCGACGACTTGGCTCTCCCGCCGGTGCCTTCCGTCACCACTCCAGCCAGCGCTTCTTTGATCACTTTAAGAGTTTCAGGCTTGACGTTCAATTTGGCTTTCGGCACCACCGGCAACTGCTGGAGCTGTCCCGTCGTGCGGTCCATGATGGCCTGAACCAGGCGCGGCCGATAGGTGACGCCGTCGTTGGCGACCGTGCCAATCAGGCTGGCCATCTGCAACGGCGTGACCGTGACGTAGCCCTGGCCGATCGCCGCAGAAATCGTTTCGCCGGGCAACCACGCCTCATGTTTCGTCTTTTGTTTCCATTCGGTCGAGGGGACGATGCCGACCCGCTCGGATGGCAGCTCAATACCGGTTTCTTCGCCCAGGCCGAATTGATGGGCAAAGGCGGCCATGGTATCGATGCCCATGCGCTGGCCGACCGTGTAGAAGTACACGTCGCACGAATGGATCAGGGCTTTGCGCAGGTCCACTGAGCCATGTCCCGAGGCTTTCCAGTCATGGTACACGCGCCGGCCGAATTGATAGCCGCCGTTGCAGAAAACCGTCGAAGAGGGCGTCATCGTCTTGGATTCCAGAGCAGCCGCAGCCATCATCACTTTGAAGGTGGATCCCGGAGGGTACTGGCCCTGCGAGGCCCTGTTGTTCAGCGGCCGTCCTTCGTCCTGCACAATCTCGCCCCACTGCTTGGGCGTCAATTCCCGCGACAACATGTTGGGGTCGAAGGCTGGACGGCTGGCCATCGCGAGGATATCGCCGTTCGTCGGATCCAAGACGACGATGGCGCCGGATTCCTGGCCCAGCAAACCTTCCGCCACCTTCTGCAACCGGAGGTCGATGGTGAGATACAGATCGTCTCCTGCGTGCGGCTGATCCACGAGCACTGTGCGCTTCTCGTGGCCCAAGGCATCCACCTCAATGCTTTTCTGCCCTGCCAACCCGCGGACAATCTGGTCGAAGAATTTTTCGACGCCGTATTGTCCGACGATACTGCCCTGATGCAGTTCGGCAAACTCAGGTTTTTCCAACTGCTCAGCCGAGACTTCACCCACATATCCCAAGACATGTGACGCTGCGACGCCGCCGAGGTAATTGCGGCGGGATTCGACTTGAACCATCACACCGGGCAAATCAAGACGATGGGACTCGATCAAGGTCGCTTCCTTCAACGTCAACCGGTCTTTGATCTTGCGCGGCAGCTGCTTGGCGCCCCGCACCGCCAATTTCTTACGGACGAGATCCGGATCGATCCCGATCAATTCACTGAGTTGTCCGATCAGGGCTTCCCGGTCTTTGACGTCCTCCAGCGAGACGTACAAGCTAAAGCTCGGGACATTATTCGCCAGCAACACGCCGTTGCGGTCATAGATGAGTCCTCTGGCCGGCTCCAGGATCACCGAGCGTGTGCGATTGTTTTCCGAGAGATCCCGATAGTACGGCCCTTCCCGGATCTGCAGGTGCCAGAGCCGTAAGGCCAACAGCCCGACGACCAGCAGCAGCCCAACGCGCAGCACGACCAATCGGCGCTGCAGTTCGCCCAATTCAGAGTCGTGAAGACTGGAAATCGCCATGAGGTTCCGATTGAAGTCGCTATGAATACCGGTCCAGCATCCCAAAGCGCGGCATGGCAAACCGCTGTTCGATCAACCAGAGCAGCGCGGCACCCACCACAGCGTCGAAACAGGCTTGCGGCACCACGACAAACCGCACCATCCACCACGTCTCGGACAGCGTCGCGTGCATCATACTGAAGACCGCGACCAGGCCGCCGGCCAGGGATAACAGCAGGAGACCTATCGAGAGAATGGTCGGCGTAATCTCGGCCACCTGTTTCGCCAAGAGCCCGGCGAACAATCCGGCGCCGCCGGTGGTGACGAGATTCAACCAGAGATCGCCGGCCGAATACAAATTGAGAATCCATCCAATTGCTAATCCGACGAGAAGCCCTTCCAACTCGCCCGCGAGCACTCCGACGAGCGCAGCAACGACAAGCCCGAGATCGGGCTTGATATCCCAGATCGCCACGTGGGGTAGCAGGATAGTCTGCAGAGGGACGAGCAGGAGCACCAACCCGACATACAGCAAAAATTTCCTCATGGTTGGGGTTGTACTCCGATCTCCGGTCGTGCCACAGTCTCCGCCGTCTGACCATGAGGCGCCTGGATGACGAGCACCTCCTCTACGCGGTTCACATCAACTTCAGGAACGAGCTCTGCCGTCTGAAACAGCGCGCCTTCCTCCCGATCGATCGAGGTGATTGTTCCAATAGCCAGCCCGCGAGGGAAGCCGCCCACCAAACCCGACGTCACCACGCGATCCCCTTCCTTCACAGCCGACAACATCGGAATATACTTTAATTTGGCCCGCCCTTGCGGGACGCCCTCCACGATTCCTTCATCCCTCGTGCGCTGGATCAACCCGGCAATCGCATTATTCGGATCGGTCAGCAGCAAGACGACCGACGTCGCTCCCGTCGTCTTGACGACACGGCCGACGACACCGGCCGGTGTAATCACGCCCATGTCTTTCTGAATCCCGTCACTTTCGCCTTTATTGAGGATGACGGATTTGTACCGGTTGCTGGAATCGCGTCCGATCACTTGAGCGGCGACCATGGAGGGCAACGCCTGCTCTTTGAATTGCAGCAGAGAAGTCAGTCGCTGGGTCGCCGCGGCCGCCTCGCGCAATTGGCTGTTTTCACCGCGTAGCCATTCCATTTCCTGCCGCAACCGGCGGTTTTCATCCGCCACATGCTGCAGCGACACGTACTGTTGCCACATGTCAGAGATGCCCTGATCGAGAGAGGATACGGCTTCGAGCGGCAATCGGACCACTTGGCCCACCGGACCATCGAGGATGTCGAGCAGCCCCTGACTTTGTCCTGGGAAAAGAAAAAGAACCGCCAGGAGGAGGGCAAACATTCCTAGCGCCAGACGCCTAGCACCGTGGGAGGAACGCACGTTGACCATCCACATTATTGGGATGGAACCTTATCGGAACGTGTTGGCCTGGGACATGACGGCGACCTTCGCCAGCAGATCCAGCTCATCGAGAATCTTCCCGACTCCCAGCACGACGGAGGTCAGAGGATCGTCGACGGTGATGATCGGCAGGTTCGTTTCCTCGCGGAAGCGGGTATCCATGCCTTTGAGCAGGGAGCCGCCGCCCGTGAGGACGATGCCGCGGTCGATGATGTCACCCGCCAACTCCGGCGGGGTGTTCTCCAGTGCAACCTTGATCGCATTGACGATCGTTCCGATCGGTTCCTGCAGCGCTTCTCTGATCTCCGCGTCGTCCACCACCAGCGTGCGCGGAATGCCGGAAATCAGGTCACGCCCTTTAATCATCATGGTTTTTCGCTCTTCGAACGGATAGGCGGAGCCGATTTCGAACTTGATGCGCTCCGCCATGTGCTCGCCGATGAGGAGGTTATACTTTTTCTTGATGTAGTTCATGATCGCATCGTCCATCCGGTCGCCGGCGACCTTGACGGACTCGCTGTACACGATGCCGCCGAGCGAGATGACCGCGATGTCGGTCGTGCCACCGCCGACATCCACCACCATGTTGCCGGAGGGTTCGGTGATGGGCAGTCCCGCCCCAATCGCCGCCGCCACCGGTTCTTCGATGAGATACACTTCGCGGGCGCCGGCCAATTCGGCGGAGTCCCGTACGGCCCGCTGCTCGACCTGGGTGATCCGCGACGGCACGCCGATGATGATGCGGGGCCGGACGAACGCGCTGCGGTTATGCGCTTTCTGGATGAAACGCTTCAACATCTGCTCGGCCATTTCGAAATCCGCGATGACGCCTTCCTTCATCGGCCGAACCGCCACGATGTTCCCCGGTGTGCGGCCCAGCATCTTCTTCGCGTCGGCGCCGACGGCGAGCACTTTTTCCGTTTTTTTCTCGACAGCGACCACTGAAGGCTCGTTGAGTACGATCCCTTTCCCGTGTACGTATACCAGCGTGGTGGCGGTGCCGAGATCAATCGCCAGATCATTCGAGAACCAGCCGAACACGTCGCTCGTAAAGCCCACGATGTCTCCCTCCTAATCCGCACGCCGAGACTGCGAAGGCACTGAAAAGGGCCCGTCTTCGAACGGCCCGAGCACCATACCGGACTCTTGCCGCATCCCCTTAATCCGGCAACGCCAACCGGCCGGCATCGAGCACCTGTGTCCCAGCCAGTTCATCGCCCAAACGGCGGCCTTGTTCGTTCCCGATGATCAAAATCGCTTCAAAGCCGACAATCGCCGCGGAAGCCAGCCAGCCGACATAGGGGACGGCAAAAAGCAGCTGGGCGGCAGCAAAAGGAATATTGCGGATGATGGATTCCCGAAATCCAGCCGGTTCACGGATCTCTGGCAACACCGTCTGAAGTCCGATGAGCCGCTTTCCGATGCTGCGACCGCCTGCAAATCCGTCAGCGACGAACAGATAGGCGACTCCTGCAAGTAAACCGACCGAGGCAATGATTTCCGCCGCCGCTGCTGCAAGAAACAAGTCGATCAGCTTGGCAATGAATCGATTGAGAACCGTCGCCTTGGGATAGATCCCTGTGCCCAATGGATGGATCCCGGCCCGCTCGCCAAGGATCTCCTCGTAATTAGGGGCAAAGTATAACAAAGACGAGGACCTAGCACAAACGAATCGCCATTCTTCGTCGTCGTGACCACCCGGCCGAGAAGCAGCTGCACTTGCCTTTAACGTGAGGCTGCCGTAGAATCCGCGCCGTTTTCACATGAGACAGCGACAGCGTCATCGATGATCAAAATTCTCCGTTTCGCGAACGAAAAGTATCCCTGGTTTTTAGCCATCACGATAGGCTTTATTGCCATCACCTTCGTGGTGGGCATGGGGTGGTGGGGATTCGGCGAACAGTCCGGCTCTGTCGTGGCGACCGTCGGCGATCAGTCGATTTCCTTGGATGAATTCAAGCGCGCGTATGAAAACACGTACCGCTTCTACAGAGAAAAAGTGCCGGGAGAGTTCAAGGACGAAACGATCAAACAATACGTGGTGGAACAACTAGTGGATCACCGCGTGTGGCTCATCGCCGCGCACAACATGGGACTGACGGTTTCGGACGACGATTTGCGCGAATCGATTCTGCAGATTCCCGAGTTTCAAAGGAACGGCCGCTTCGATCCGGAGCACTACCAACGGTTGCTGGCCGCCAACCACATGACACCCTCGATCTTCGAATCGATGCAGGCCAAGGA
>DATIGH010000280.1:0-4647 GCA_035454845.1 Nitrospira sp. | reverse complement strand
CTAACCGATGCCCACTCATCCTTCCCTCTTGCTGATCGACGATAGTCCAGGGGAACGGGAGCTGTTTCGCCAGGCGCTGCTGCGCACTGATCTCGACGTCGTCCTGTACGCAGAACACGATGCCGAGGCGGCCCTGCACTTCCTCCGGCACAGGGAAGACCTGCCCGCCCTGATTTTGCTCGACTGGCATCTCCACCATCAGCGTGGTGACACCTTCCTTAAGCGCCTCCGTGCGGAGGTACGCCTCGCAGCCATTCCGGTCGTCGCGTTTACCACTTCTGATCAGGCCGCCGACCTTTTGGCCGCCTATGCGAATGAGGTGAATGGCTACGTCGTGAAGCCGGAGACGTTCGAAGACCTCGTGCGCTGCGTTGGCGATATTTGCCGCTATTGGTTGACGAGAAATCGAACGCCCTATTGCCTTGAAACGACATGCTGACCCGCGCGGCCCTTAAGAATCCTTTCGCCGTCTTCGCCCTTTGCATGATCGTGATCATCCTTGGAACGGTCTCGTTCAGGAAAATGAAAGTCGACATTTTCCCGGACATCGACATTCCGGTGATTCTGGTCTCGACATTCTATCGGGGGTTGAGTCCCAGCGAAATAGAAGGAGCCATCACGCTGCGATTCGAGCAGCAATTTCTGCAGGCCAGCTATATTGAACACATCGAATCTCAATCCCTCGCGGGGATCAGCTACATCAAAGTCTTCTTTCAGCCTGAATACAGCATCGATGCCGCCCAGTCTGAGCTGACCAGCCTCGCCTATAGCATCATCCGATTGTTGCCTCCGGGCGTGTTCCCGCCTTCGGTCTATAAGTTCGGCGTGGCCAGCCTTCCGATTGGTCTGCTGACTGTCAGCAGCGATTCGTTGAGTGAAAAGGAAATGCGCGATCTTGCCTACTTCACCGTGCGCCCGCAGATGGCTTCGATTCCGGGCATTTCAGCGCCGCCGACCTTAGGCGGCAAGGTTCGTCAGATTACGGTTTTCATGGACCAGTCCAAAATGTTGGCACGCGGCGTGTCGCCGTCGGACGTTGTGAAAGCGCTCAATGCCCAGAACGCGATTCTGCCGGCGGGTGATGTCAAAATCGGCGATTTGGATTACTACGTGTACTCGAACACGCTCATCCAGGTCGTTGATCAGATCCACAACATTCCGATCAAAGTGGTCAACGGTGTGCCGGTGTTCATCCGCGACATCGGAACGGTCGCTGACTCGGCGGCGATCCAAACCTCAATCGTTCGTGTCAACGGGCGGGAATCCGTTTACATCCCCGTGACCAAGCAGGAAGGCGCGAACACCCTGGCCGTGGCAGACGGCATTCGCGACCGCATACCGAAGTTGACCGAAATTCCAGCCGGGGCCTCCGTGAAATTTCTCTACGATCAATCGCTCTACATTCGACAGGCGGTGGCCAATCTGCAGAAAGAAGGGCTTCTGGGCGCGGGACTGGCAGGAGTGATGGTCTATCTGTTTCTCCGAAGCCTCAAAGCCGCCTTAGTCGTAGGGCTGGCGATTCCCCTTTCGCTCACCTCGGCGATGGTGGCGCTCTATCTCACCGGCCAAAGCGTCAACATCATGACCTTAGGCGGCCTCGCACTCGTGATTGGAACCCTGCTCGACAACAATATCGTCGTCCAGGAGAATCTGCACCGACACCTCGAAATGGGCAAAGACGGCCGTTCAGCCGCTGAGGACAGCGCGACCGAGCTCACGCTGCCGATTTTTGTCGCCACGATCTGCATTTTGATCGTCTACCTGCCTATCATCTTTTTTTCCGGCATCATCAAATATCTGTTCGTCCCGCTCGCGATGACCGTCGCATTCGCCATGTTGGCAGACTATGCCGTGTCCATGTCGGTCACGCCCGTCATCCTTGCGAGGTTGTATCGACGAGGCCATGGCGACACCGGCAACGCGCATGAAGGAGAAGCCGAATCCGGTTGGTTCGGGGTGGTTATCGCCGCCTATGTCCGGCTCCTGCACTTCGGGCTCCGTTTTAAGTCACTCGTCGTCTTGCTCGCGTTGGCCTGTCTGGTGGCGGCTGCGGTGTTGATCGTGCCTCAATTGCACACCGAGTTTTTTCCCAAGGTGGATGCCGGAAACTTCACGATGCTGATCACGGCCCCGGAAGGCACCAGGATCGAGAAAACCACGGCGATCGTCGGGCAGATCGAACACATGATCAAGGAGGTCATTCCCAAAGAAGAGTTGGAAGAAACCGTATCCAATACAGGCCTCTATTATGGAGATGCCGGTCGTTTTGCTCCCAATACCGGCCCTCATACCGCCTTCGTCTTAGTCAGTCTCGTGACAGGACATGAAGGAAGGACCGATGACTATATTGCTCACCTGCGCGAGCGCTTGCGCCGGGACATTCCCGGTGTCGAGGTGGCCTTCCAAACGGGTGGCATTGTCAGCGATGTGCTCAACTTCGGACTCCGCGCTCCCATCGACATCCAGGTCAAGGGCCCCCACCTCGATCTCATCAGACCGGTTGCCGAGGACATTCGTGGCCGAGTGGCCCAAATCCCCAACACAACTGATGTCCGGATCAAACAGGGCAAGAGTTATCCGGAACTACACATCAACGTGGATCGTACGAAAGCGGCCTACTACGGCATCAATCAGGATCGCGTCATCGTGGACGTCATCACTGGCCTGTCGTCGAACATCGCCCTGAGCCCGAATTACTGGATCGATCCCCGAACCGCCAACGGCTATTATCTGCTGGCACAATTTCCCGAGCAATCCCTGACCAACACCGAAACGATTCTCAATACCCCCTTGATTGGGGCGAGCGTCGCCCTTCCCCCATCCGTCGGCATCGGACGGCGTATGACGGCCGGCTCCAGTCTGGCCTTGGAAGACACGCCCTTCGCTGGCCAGAACCTCGCCATCGGCGGGGGGTACTACGGCGGAATGGATCAGGAGCGAGGCCCGCTGGTCCGCCTTCGTGATGTCGCGACATTGGAGCAACGCACAGGGCCGGATTCGGTCGACCACTATGATCTGTCCCGTTTGATCGATGTGTTGGTCACACCCGTCGGAAACGATCTCGGCCGTGTGGCGTCTCGGATTGAAGAGGCATTGAAAGATATCGTGCTGCCTAAAGATGTCGTAATCACGCTCAAGGGAGAGGTGGCTAATATGAGAGCCGCCTTCGACAATTTCGCATTGGCGCTTCCGCTTGCTGTTGTCTTGATCTATCTGGTCATGGTGGGACTGTTTCGTTCCATGATCGATCCCATCATTATCCTGCTGGCCGTGCCGCTCGGCTGGATCGGAACCGTGTTGATGCTCTATCTCACCAACACGTCAGCCAATGTCGAGTCGATGATCGGGACACTGATGATGATGGGCATCGTCGTCTCGAACAGTATTCTCCTGGTGGATTTCGCGAACCGCATGGCGCGATCAGGGGCGACTCCGGAGATCGCCGTCACAGAAGCAGGACGTCGTCGGATCAGACCGATCGTGATGACGGCGCTCGCCACCATCCTAGGACTGCTGCCCTTGGCGTTGGGATATGGGGAAGGGAACGAAACCATGGTTCCTCTGGCGCGGGCGGTGGTGGGCGGCCTCATCGTTTCCACTGGCATGACACTTTTCGTTGTCCCTGTGATTCACAGCATGATCCTTTCACGAGAACACCAATCATCGTGAGGCTTTACCTGCGCACGGATCACCATGTCGCCTGACACCCCGTTGACGTCTTGGTCCCTATCGCGGCGACGTTTGATCATCATTGCCTTGTTGAGCATCGTCTGTGCGGCTGGTGTGACGATCTATTTATCGCAGAGTGAAGGAGAGTCACAGAGAACGCACGGAACGAGAATCGGTCAACATGAGGAAAAGGGTCTCCGCCAAACCCGGGATGCAGGAGCTCCTGGCCCGACCGGACCCCAGGTCAATGTCCAGGTGACCACCCCGACAAGACGAGATCTCACGTACTCGATTACGCTCCCCGCGACACTCGCGCCGTTTTATCAGACGACCCTCTATGCAAAGGTGTCTGGCTACTTAAAGTGGATCGGGCCGGATAAAGGTGACTGGGTGAAGAAGGATGACGTGGTGGCGATCATCGACGCGCCGGAGGTGGAAGAGCAGTACCAGCAAGCCATCGCCGACTACAAGATCAAGAAGATCACCTTCGAGCGGTTAAACAAGGTCTGGAAGGAAGCGCCGGAGGTGATCGCCAAACAGGATGTGGATGTCGCAGAGGCCGCGTATGAAGGCTCGAAGAACCTGATGCAGCAGCGGGCGGTGCTCCGTGACTACACCAAGGTCCGAGCGCCATTTTCAGGCATTATCACCGCACGGTTTGCGGATCCCGGCGCGCTTATCCAGATCGCCACCACGTCCGTCACCAATGCGATGCCCCTGTTGACCTTGATGGATCTTGAGGTCATCCGCGTCTACACGAACGTCCCGCAGGAAGAAGCTGCGTTCGTGAAGCCCCACGTCACCGAGGCCACCCTTTCGGTCAACGAGCATTCGGGGGATGTGTTCCGAGGGACGGTCACCAGAACGACCTTTGCTCTGGACCCGGCCACCAGAAGCCTGTTAGTGGAAATCGACCTGCCCAACAAAGATCATCTTTTGCAGCCTGGCATGTTCGGCGAGGTCACCCTCGTCTTGCTG
>DATIGH010000279.1:0-6897 GCA_035454845.1 Nitrospira sp. | reverse complement strand
GCCTGTCCTTATTGTAAGGATGCCGCGCTGGTTCCCAATGGAGGGTTTTTGACTTGTCCGACATGCAATTTAGCGATTACTCGGCAAGCGCTGTTGCAGGAAGCGCTCGATCCGTGTGTTTCGCTTGAGTCTCCGTAAATGAACTCTCAGCAGCTGGGCCTTTCAGTCTGTATCGTGGTCCTCTTAGCCGCGGTCTTCTTCGTCGACGTCAGGACCGGACTCGGTTTCACCCCCTGGCTGCTCTATCTCATTCCTCTTGGATTGACCTATTGGATTACCTCTCTCTATTCCTCGATCATCGTCGGCGCCTTCTGCATCGTGCTGATATTTGTTGGCTACATGTATTCTCCGCCGCTGGTGCTTCCGTCAGTTGCGTTGACCAACCGGCTCTTCGGCACGGTAGCCTTGCTAGTGTTGAGCGGGATGATCCTGGCGTACAAGCTGCTTGCGCGGCGTCTCTTGCTGTTGTCGGATCAGTTAAGAGAGGAGCTGTTTGAGCGCACTCAGGATCTGGGGCGTGCTGTTAGAGTGCTGAAGGCGGAGATGGGTTTAAAGAATCAGGAAGTCTCGCCGCCGGCTAAGGGGGAACTCAGCCGTACACTCGCCAATGTGTTGGTGGTGGAAAGTCGGCGCCTGCAGGAACAATTCGGGCAGTTGGAAGAGCGAGAGGTGCTTTCAGCCGAGCATCGGCTGGAGGAGACGCGCCGTGAACTCGATCGACTGACTCAGCAGCTGGAGCAGTTTCAACGCGATTTGCTCAGCCGCAAGGCTCAGTGAGCCAATTCCGGTCCGCAGTCCTTTCGTTCTTCCTCGAGGATGTCCACCTTGTCAACCTCAACCTGGACGAACGTTCCACAGCGAGCGATCCAGAACTTGGCCGAAGCAGGCGGCTTGAGTGGTTGGGGAGGTGAGGGTTCTTCTGGCAAATCAATGGTGATGTTCAACACCGACATGGAGGGAGCCGGCGGATAAGGAATAAATGGCCAATAGCTCAGTCCGAGTACGCTTGGGAATCGCGTCATTGGCGATGAGAGCAGGCGGCTGTCAAACTGTTGCATCGCATCGCCGCTGAAGTCACGCGGGTAACGGCCTGCCAGCACGTCTGTTCCGAGGAACGAGAAGAGGCACAAGCTCAGCACCAGCGAGGATACTTTCATGAGAAGAGTATGACACAGAAGTCAGGAAAAGAAGCTAGGAGAGACTCCGGTTCGGTGGCTAGACGAGCAACAGTTGTGGTCAGACGCGGTCAGTGTCTGAGCCCTCAGGCGCGGAACATTGGTGCCGCGAGCTCCGGCCTCTGATGAGCGTCCATGACGACCGCGTCATCTGACGGCGGCACGAGTTCTTCCAGGATTGATCGGCGAATCCGATCAACGCAACTCTCACAGATGCCGTGGGTGACGCAGGTTTCGGATTGGACGAAATCAAGGTATGTCGCACACCATGCACATTGACGCGTCATGGTACCCCTCCCGGCTAGATGTCTTTTTTGAACTTGTTGAGGGGTGATCATAGGCCCCGCGTTCAAGGGGGCCTACTAGGAACTACCCTAGATGACTGTGGCCTCCCGTGAGCTGTTGAAGTGGATCGAGCATGTGCACTTCATATGAAATTACACGTATTTCTGGCGGGGCTTGTGTAATCCCCCCACAACGGGAACACAGCGACGAAGTATTGGATTTTCTGGGACATGCTCTGGGTGCGATTGGAGAAATCCCCAGTCCCTGAGTAATCGCCCGGACTAGAAATAATCTCAGCCAAAACCATGTCTGGGGGCACTGCCCGAATTGAGAAAGCCCGCTTCCATTGGAAGCGGGCTTCTCTTTGTGTCTATAAGCGAGTGGTACCGCGATGAGGAGAGTTAGTCTTTTACAACGAAGTGCACACTGCGGTTCTTCTGCATGCAGGTTTCATTATGCTGGAAGCAGAGCGGCCGATCCTTGCCATAACTCGTGGTCTTGAACTGAACAGGTATCCCGAGTTCCTGAAGGTAGGACTTCACACTTCTGGCCCGACGCTCTCCCAAGACGAGGTTATAGGCGGATGTGCCAATCTCATCCCCGCGGCCCTCCAGCGTCAGACGAGTCGCGCCGTCATGCATGAGCCGCTTGGCGTTCGCCTCCAACACAGGTAAGGCATCTCGCCGCAGAATGGCTTGATCAAAGTCGAACAGCACATCGGACAGGGCGCCGGGAGGAAGGCCGGTCGCATTGATCGCAGACAACTCCGCCCGGGCCGACGGGCGCGGCCGCGAGGCGGTCATGCTGAATTCGGGAGGTGGAATGTGCTTGATTGTGGGCTCGTCGACTTGTTCCTCCGCAAATTCATCACCGCCGACAGACCCGGCCTGGGTGGCACAGCCTTGCCATACTAGGCACCCGAGACTGAGTGCGACCCAAAATAGTTTTGCTGGCTTGTTCATTGCTGCCTCCTTGCCCCTAGGAAGTCGTGTGTTCAACCCTTTGATAAGCAAGTGATAAGCAAGGGGGGTGCCATTGATGGGCCATGAACCTCGGTGTGGCGCCACTCTGATAACGGGGCTCATTTGCATGGAGAAAACACAGAATCTTGCGGCTGGAGGAGCAAGTGAGAGCTTCACACGGCGGGTTTGTCAGAGATCAGATATGCGTTGTTTGTACAGGACTCGCGTTTTTTGTCCCTTTCACCGCGGCTGAGACTCAGATGGCCGACTCGCCACAACTTGCTAGGAAGTCGTCGGCGAGTCTTCCGTCTCCTGTTCTTCAGCGCTCGTGTCCAACGAGTGGACTCGTTTTGTTTGCGGCCTGTAACGGCGGTGCCGGGATTGTTTCCAGCAACTCGCTGGCGCACTGGCGAATGAGCGCGGCCTCATCGTCGCTGAGACGATCGCCGTTCACTAATGCGCTTTGAATTTTTTCATTGATCATAATCAGATCACGGACTTCTTTTCGTACGTTGTTCATGTGACCTCCCGAGCGTGGTACCAATCTCCATGAACCAAATGAATGATGATCGAACGGGTGAGGAAATAATCACGTCTCTTCTTCGGTCAAGAGGGAGGAGATGGGGCATAAGAACTAGTGAACAAGTCCTATATGTTGGGAGGGTCTTCGCGGTCTTCTCCGGTCAGCATCGACACTTCTTTGGCTTCCATGTCCTGCATTTCCGTGAGAATGCCCAGCAGGACTTGGCGCCGCTGCTGGACTGCCGTCTTCGGTAGGTCCTTGGCCATAGGCTCCTGTGCGGATTCCGGAAGGTTGACGAGGGCTTCGGCCTCAGCGACCGTGGCGTACTTGTACGCTTCGACATATTTGTGGCTCGCCCCATAGAGGCGCCCGAGCAGCGCTTCCGTTTCAGCATCGAATCCCTCGAGGGTCGGCAGAACCGGCGCCCGGTGATCCAGTTGTTCCAGCTTGCCGATCTGTTCTCTTAGTTCGTCACTGCGCATCTTCGGTGAAAACGAGGCGTTGGTATTCGGCATGTCGCGCTCCTTCCGTTGATGCTTCCGCTTGTACAGGACGCCGAATCGTCCCAGTACTGGGAAGGACCCCTGACCCTGTTGACGCAGAAGTGTGACCGTTTACCGTCGAGTGCGGCTCGAGTAACAGAAGCAGTGGCCATCCTTAAGAGCGAGGATGGCCACCAAAAACGCGGACAGCTAGGCGGCTTTCTTCTTCGGAACTTTGGCGCCTTTGCGCCGGGCTTCCGACAGACCAATCGCGATCGCCTGCTCGCGACTCCTGACCCGCTTGCCGCTCTTGCCACTTTTGAGCGTGCCCTTCTTCCGCTTGTGCATTGCCCGCTTCACGGATTTCTGAGCACGCTTTCCGTAGCGTGCCATACGCACACCCCCCTTCTGGACAGACGCTGTCGGGGTGGAGACCAGCGACGCCGGCTGATCGCCGGCGTCGTGAATGATCGCTGGTCGCTATTCTGCGCGTTGCAGGGTAGTGGTGTGGCCTTTGTCAGTGATGTACGCCTTCACCATGTCGCCGGGGACGACTTTATCCATCTTGGTGCTCTTGTCGACATGGATTTTCACTTCTTTCCCGTCGTTGTCCTTGATCCAATAGTACTCGCCTTCCGTCTTCATCAAGGTGCCCTTGACGGTGTCTTTCGTGATGCGCTCTTTCATGGTCGGCGAGGCTTCCTTGTCAGACATCGGATTGTCGGCCTGCGCGACCCCGATTCCGAAGCACAGTAATCCCGTCGCAACCATTGACATGATGACTGATTTCATAGCGTCCTCCTTGTGGTAGTGAATGCCCGCCTGCGTGTGACCCAACTGGGCACACGACAGGCGCACGACGTCTCTGCTCTATCCACTCTCGTATGGGATCTGAAGACTGGGTACTAGGAAGGGGCCTAGGAAAAGGAAGCGGCTATCCTACGAGGTCGGCATCGAACTGATTAAGCGGACGGATGAGTATCGCACTCACTTCGTTATAGACCGCAATGCGGCCGCCTTGGCGGCGGCGAGTAAAGGTGCCCTCGACGACCACCTGATCACCTTCCTGCACCGGAACACGGCTGATCACTTTCAAGATTCCGGTATTGTCCTTCAGGAGGAACTGAAAGGCGCGCTGTCCTTGTTTATCGGTGATCAACTGAACGGCATTCACCTGCCCCATGACCACCACTTCTTTTCGGTCATAGTGCTGGGGATGCGCAATCACTTCGGTCAGCTCCAGCATCTCAGCGCCGGCAGCAGCGGAAAGCAGAAGAGAAACGAATCCGGAAACCATCAACAGCGAGGGGTGAAGCAAGGGTCGGAAGGTGGTACGAACTAGGGTTTTGCCTGCCATCTGCGGGGGTATTATAGCGATTCGAAATCAAATGGCAAGTCGGGCGTTCCCCTTAGAGGCCGCCCCTAAGAGGGATTGGGCACAGTGCCTTTGCGCTTGATCCCTCTTAGGCATCCGGTTAGAATGGCGCCGCTTTCCGGAGTTGCCTCGGCTGATTCTGCACCACCTTCTGTTCCCCTTTATTTTCGAACGGTACGGTGAAGCCAGCGGGAACGTGTGACATGCGAAAGTCATCGATTAACCTTTGAGGAGGGCATCCCGTGAGTGATTCAGCGATTGTGACCTTTGCGTTGATTGCCGCCGTCGCCGGCATCGGCTACGGTCTGTACCTTGCGATGTGGGTCTTCAAACTGGACGCCGGCAACGCGAAGATGCAGGAGATCTCCCAGGCCATTCAAGAAGGCGCCCGGGCTTACATGAACCGGCAATACAAGACCGTCGGCATCGTGGCGGCGGTCCTCTTCGTGGTCCTCGCAGCAGCCGGCGCCGTGTCCGACAAGTTTGGGCTCCTGACGGCCGTGGGATTTCTCGTGGGCGCCGGCGCATCGGCCATTGCCGGCTACGTCGGCATGATCATCGCTGTGCGCGCCAATGTGCGGACGGCTCAGGCGGCGCATCAAGGCATGAATGCCGCCCTGACAGTGGCGTTTCGCGGCGGAGCCGTGACCGGTCTTCTTCTGATCGGTCTGGGCCTGCTGGCCATCACGGGGTTTTATATGATCGCACAATCGATGGCCGGGCAGGAGAAGGCCATTCACGCTCTGCTCAGTCTCGGCTTCGGTGGCAGCCTCATTTCCGTCTTCGCGCGCGTCGGAGGCGGAATTTACACGAAGGCGGCCGATGTAGGCGCCGACCTCGTAGGGAAAGTCGAGGCCGGCATTCCGGAAGACGATCCTCGCAACCCCGCCGTGATTGCCGACAACGTTGGCGACAATGTCGGCGACTGCGCGGGTATGGCGGCCGACCTCTTCGAAACCTACGCGGTCACGACGGTAGCAGCCATGGTGCTGGCCTTTACGATGTTCAAGGGCATGAGCGCCCCGATCCTCTATCCCTTGGCGCTGGGCAGTGTCACGATTTTTGCGACGATCATCGGAATTTTTTTCGTGAAGGTGGGCGCCAGCGGAGAAATCATGTCGGCGCTTTACAAAGGGTTGTTCGTGGCGGGCGGTATCGCCGCAGTCGCCTTCTATCCAGTGACGACGCACATTATGGAGGGAGTAGGCGGCGTGAGCGGGGTGAACTATTACCTCGCCGCCTTGATCGGACTGGTCGTGACGCTCGCGCTGGTCTTCATCACCGACTATTACACGTCAAAGAGCTACGCGCCGGTGCAATATATTGCCAAAGCGAGCGAGACGGGGCACGCGACTAATATTATTGCCGGGCTCGCGGTAGGAATGCAGGCCACGGCGGCGCCGGTGGTCGTGATTGCCTCGGCGATTCTCGGGAGCTTCTGGATTTGCGGCGGCGCGGAGGCAGGCGGGTTGTACGGCGTGGCGGTCGCGGCCGTGTCGATGTTGTCCATGGCAGGCATCGTGGTCGCGATCGACGCGTTCGGACCGATCACGGACAACGCCGGCGGCATCGCCGAGATGTCGCATCTGGGCAAAGCCGTGAGAGACATTACCGATCCGCTCGATGCAGTCGGCAATACGACGAAGGCCGTGACGAAAGGCTATGCGATCGGTTCGGCCGGTCTGGCGGCCGTCGTGCTGTTCGCTGAGTATTCGCGAGAGGTGGGGGCGCACAATTCGGCGTTGGCTGCTTTCGATCTGTCGAATCCGAAAGTGCTGGTCGGTCTGTTCCTTGGCGGCATGCTGCCGTTTATCTTCGGCGCGCTGTGCATGAAGGCCGTCGGGGAAGCGGGGGGATTGATCGTCGAGGAGGTACGGCGGCAGTTTCGAACGATCAAGGGCATCATGGAAGGGACCGGTAAGCCGGAGTACGGCACCTGTGTCGACATCGTGACGCAGGCCGCCATCCAGAAAATGATGATCCCAGGATTGATTCCGGTGGTGTCGCCTGTTGTGGTTGGCGTCTTGCTGGGCCCTCAGGCCTTGGGCGGCGTGCTGGTCGGCAGCATCGTCACCGGGTTGTTTGTCGCGATTTC
>DATIGH010000278.1:0-2423 GCA_035454845.1 Nitrospira sp. | reverse complement strand
AACCGGCGCCACATCGAACGGGCCGTCGACATGGTGCTGCGCACGGGGAAAAAGCGGATCGGCATCCTCGGTCTCAGCTTCAAGCCGGGCACGGACGATCTTCGGGAAAGCCCGATGGTGACCTTGGTTGAGACCCTGATCGGCAAGGGGCTACAGATCCTCATCTTCGACCGGGAAGTGGAAGTGGCCCGTCTCTTTGGGGCAAACAAGGAATATATCGAACAGGAAATCCCCCACATCTCCTCGTTGATGCGGCGACGGCTTGACGAGGTGCTGGATCAGTCGGAAGTCATCGTGCTCACCAAGCGCTCGGATGAATATCGGGAGGCACTCCAAGGGAGAAATCAGACGCCCCTGATCATCGATCTGGCGCGCGTGATTGACACCAGGCCGTCGGACGACGCCTATCAGGGCATCGGCTGGTGACCCGCTGGAACCGCATGAGCGAACGACCGGAGGAGGAAGCGACGATGTATGCAACCCGCAACACGATACGGTCGGTGTCATGGCGGCAGTCCTCGTTTGCCGCAGCAGCTGGAGTACTCATTTGGCTGCTCACGCCCGCATTCGGATGCGCCGGCGCGCCGTCAGAGCGCACAGCGACGATAGCGCCGGAACGCCCCCGGGAATACGTGGACACGACCCTGGCGCCGTCGACCGGACAGACAATTCCCGTTCACGAAGGCGATGATCTTCAGGACGCGCTCGATGTGGCTCAGCCCGGCGATACGATCGTGCTCGATGCGGGCGCCACCTTTAAGGGACCGTTCACCCTGCCGAAAAAGGCAGGGACAGGCTGGGTGACGATCAGGACCAGCACTCCTGATAAGCAGTTCCCGGCACCAGGCACCAGGGTCTCCCCCTCGCACGCGCCGCTCATGCCGAAGCTCATGGCGTGGAAAGGGGAGGGAGTAGTCCTTGCCGAACGAGGCGCCCATCACTACCGTTTCATCGGCGTCGAGGTGACGCCATACGAGGACACGTATCTCTATTCGTTGATGTGGTTCGGCACGAACCGAGAGCGTTCACTGGAAGAATTGCCGCACCATATCATCGTCGATCGCTGTTACATTCACGGTGATCCCAAAAAGGGCTCGCGGCGAGGCGTCGCCATGAACGGCAGGCACCTTGCGGTTATCGACTCCTACGTCTCGGACTTCAAGGAAGTGGGGGGAGATTCCCAAGCCATCCTCGGCTGGGGCGGCGCGGGGCCGTTCAAAATCAGCAATAACTATCTGGAAGGGGCCGGAGAAAACGTCATGTTCGGAGGAGGAGATCCCTCCATCAAAGATCTCGTCCCGTCGGACATTGAAGTCCGCGGCAATGTCATGGTCAAGCCGTTGCGATGGAAAAAAAACGAACCGGGGTTCGAAGGCACGCCGTGGACCGTCAAAAACATTTTTGAGCTCAAGAACGCCCGCCGTGTGGTCGTCGAAGGCAACATCCTGGAGCACAGCTGGGAAGAGGCGCAAAGCGGATTTGCCGTATTGTTCACGGTGCGCAATCAGGACGGCAAAGCACCCTGGTCGGTGGTCGAGGACGTGCAGTTCGTCAATAACATCGTCCGGCATAGCGGCAGCGGGATCACGCTGATGGGACACGACAACAATCGTGCCTATGACCAGAGCCAGGAAACCAAACGGATTCTCATCCGGAATAATCTCTGGGAAGACATCGGGGGCGAGCGCTGGGGAGGCAGAGGCATCCTCTTTCAAATGGTCGAAGGCACCTCCGACGTGAGCATTGAGCACAATACAGGCTTTCAACGCGGGTACACATTATTTGCCATGGGTCCGCCTCACAGGCGATTTACGTTTAAAGACAACATTGCGCCTCATAACGAGTATGGCATCTTCGGAAACGACGTCGGCATCGGCATGGCCGCGCTGGACGCCTACTTTCCCGATGCCGTAGTGACCGGTAATGTGCTCGCCGGTGGAGAGTCCGGGCGGTATCCCGAAGGTAATGTGTTTCCGGATTCCCTCGACGCGGTGCCGTTCGTCGATCGCAAAGCCGGAAACTACCGCTTGGCCGGCACCATCAAACATCTCAAAGGATCCGGCGTCGATGGCGCCTCCCTGTGCGCCGCGCTGAGTCCTCATGACGCGGGGCAGCAGCCGATCTGCCTCCCGCGGACTGCCGAGACGGGCCAACGGCGTTCCGTTGCGTCCCAGTCACGGTAGTACCGTCTTTCACCCTCCATTGCCCCAACCTCGATGATCTGAGCCTGAGGTTCACTTGTGGAATCGCTGACGACTGCGCACATCGCATTCTTTGCGTCATTGGCTCTGCTGGCGTACAGCTATCTCGGCTATCCGGCGATGTTGTGGCTGCTCACTCGAGTGCGCCGTCACCACCTAGCCGCGATCTCCGATCCTGCCGTGTGGCCGGAAGTCAGCATCGTCATCGCGGCGCACAACGAA
>DATIGH010000277.1:0-16679 GCA_035454845.1 Nitrospira sp. | reverse complement strand
GGACGAACGAGCTGGCAGAGAAGCTATCGCAGTTCCGGCAGGCGGTCGATAATACGGAGCCGTACTTCATCGCCGACCTGCATTTGCACCATTTTGGTCGTGAGGCTGACGCGCACCCGCTGGGCATCCTCGAGCTTGAATTGCACCTGACCTCCACAACGCTCGACCAGGTGAAACAGCAACATCGTGGTCAACCGTTGCAGTTCTTCGTCGGTCGTATGTTGGCTCATGTTGAGAATTTGAGACATGGGAGCAGGCCTTTCTCGATCGACTGTAATACACCCCTTATGGCTGAAGACGGGTGTCGGCCACAATGCCTCGAAAGAAGGGGGTGGTGCTATCCTGTAAGGGTGCGAATTTCCTTCAGCACCGTCTCAATCTCTGCCGGAGTGTTGAGGAGTCCTGGCGCGACACGGGCGTATTGCGTCGCATACGGCGTCACACTGGCCACTATGGTCCGCCGCCGTAGCTCTGCCACGACCTGATCTGGTGAAAACCCCGCGATCTCGAAGCACACGATCCCAGCGGACAACTCCCGAGACAGAGGCGTATGCAACGTCACATGTGGCATGGTCTTGAGTCCCTCTTTCAACTGGTCGTTCAACTCATGAATCCGCTTGGTGACGCGGGATTTGCCCAAGTTTTGATGAAAGATGAAGGCTTGATCCAGCGCCCACCGATGCTCGAAGGAATGGAATCCGCCAGGAGTCATATAGACCGAGGGAGGGAGCGGTCGCGGCGGGATGACCTTCATCCATATGTCGTACGCCTCTGAGTCAAACGTCGGAATGATGGCGTTGGCAATCGGCCAGGCTCTCGGATGTCCCCATACCAAGCCGGTTCCTCGCGGACCAAACAGCCATTTATGCGTCCCGGCAATCAGGAAATCACACCCGACTTCGCTCAGACGAAAATCTTCCACGCCAAGTGCGTGGACTCCGTCGACGCAGAAAATGACCCGGTCCTCTTCCGCTCTCGATGCATTGAGTTTCTGAATCGCCCGAGCCATCTCTGCGATGGGGAGTTTCAGCCCGGTGCTGGAATGCACCCACGTCGCTGCCACGATTCTTGTCTGAGGTCGGATTTCCTTGGCCAGCGTCTGCACTAAACTTTCCTGACTGGCACGGCGTACATCCTCATACAGAGAGATGCGACGCACCGTCGCGCCTGTGCGTTCTGCCCTGAGCCGCAGAGAGGTTTCCGTTGAATAATGATCGTGGGTCGTCGTCAAAATTTCCTGGTCTCGCTTGAGCGTCAAGCCGCCGTAGAGAAGACCCAATCCCATCGTCGTGCTGTCGGTCAGGGCGATCTCCGTTGGCTCGACGCCCAGATAACCGGCCGCAGCCTGAAGCACCGCGGCCTCCTGCTTTTTTTCATGGGCCAACCAGTAGCCGATAGGATCGGCATCCAGTCCCCCCCGATGCCGCTCGATGGCCTGACGGACCGGTGTTGGATGGGATGCGAGAAAGAATCCCGCGAGGTGAATGAGGTCTGGCGCAAGCGGAAATTGCCCGCGCACCGCCTGCCAATCCGGAGACGACTGAGGGGCCTCAGCCGCCGAAGTCGCGGACAGTGGTAAGAGCTGTCCGGACAGGAGCGCAGTGCCCAGCCCAAGACCTGATCGGACCAGGAACGTCCGCCGATCAATCGTGTTCACATTTGCACTCTACCGTCCGGAAACGACGCGGGGCAAGATGGCGGGGGACTACGATGAGTAATGTTCCATTGGCGGGCAGGTGCACACAAGGTTGCGATCTCCGTACGCTTCGTCAATGCGGCCGACGTGAGGCCAGAACTTGTGGTTCTTGACCCACACAGCTGGGAAAGCCGCCTGTTCCCGGCTGTATGGGCGATCCCATTCAGCTGCCGTGACCATGCGGGCCGTGTGGGGAGCATTCTTAAGGAGATTATTCGAGCGCGGTTGCCGGCCGTCGATGATCTCTTGGATTTCGGCGCGAATGAGAATCATGGCATCGCAGAAGCGGTCCAATTCGGCCTTGGATTCGCTTTCCGTCGGCTCAATCATCAATGTCCCGGCCACAGGGAACGAGACGGTGGGTGCATGAAACCCGTAGTCCATCAGACGCTTGGCGACATCCATGGCCTCCACGCCAGCCGTCTCTTTGAACTGACGCACATCGAGAATAAATTCGTGCGCCACAAATCCCGCGTTCCCGGTATACAGAATCGGATAGTGTTTCTCCAGCCGTTTGGCCATGTAATTAGCATTCAAGATCGCCACCTGCGTCGCTGTCGTCAGACCGTCGCGGCCCATCAAGGCGATATACACCCACGAAATCGTCAGGATACTTGGGCTTCCGTACGCTGCGGCCGAGACAGGGCCAATCGATTCCGGCCCGCCCAGCCCGGTCACGGGGTGACCTGGAAGGAATGGGGCCAAATGACGAGCCACGGCGATTGGTCCCATGCCAGGTCCACCGCCGCCGTGCGGAATGCAGAACGTCTTGTGCAGATTGAGATGACATACATCGGCGCCGATGTCGCCGGGTCGGCAGAGACCGACCTGCGCATTCATGTTGGCCCCGTCCATGTACACCTGCCCGCCATGAGTGTGGACGATCTGGCAGATGCGTCTGACATCGGCTTCAAACACGCCGTGCGTGGACGGATACGTTAACATCAGGGCGGCTAACCGGTTTCGATGCTCCGCCGCCTTGGCTTCCAGATCACGCAGGTCCACGTTGCCCTGCGTGTCGCATGCTACCGGCACGACCGTCATGCCGACCATGGCCGCGCTCGCTGGATTGGTCCCATGAGCCGACACTGGGATCAGGCACACGTCGCGATGAAATTCCCCCTGGCTCCGATGGTACGCTCTGATGACCATCAAGCCGGCATATTCGCCTTGCGACCCCGCGTTAGGTTGCAACGACACGGCGGAAAAACCGGTGATCTCGGCCAACCGCGCTTCCAACTGGCGAAACAGCTCCTGATACCCTTTGCTCTGCTCAGCCGGCGCGAAGGGATGGAGGCGGGCAAATTCGGCCCACGTGACCGGCAGCATCTCCGCAGTGGCGTTCAGCTTCATTGTGCAGGATCCAAGAGGAATCATTGAATGGGTCAACGAAAGGTCCCGCGCTTGAAGCCGGTGGAGATATCGTAAAATCTCATGCTCGGCATGGTAGCGGTTGAAGACCTCGTGCGTCAGATAGGGACTTGTCCGTACTAAGTTCGCGGGAAACAACGGATCGACAGTTTCAGCCAATTGCTGCACGGTAAACGGCAATCGAGCATGACCGGCGAAGACTTCCATCAGCAGCTGCACGTCCTCCGGTTCTGTGGTCTCATCCAGCGAGATCCCCAACGACTCATCGTCGTACCTCCGAAGATTCAAGCCCTGCTCATCCGCCCGTACGAGAATTTGTTCGCATTGGGTTCGCGTCAGCCGCACACGGATGGTATCGAAAAATTCCTGGCTGCCAATGTCGAACCCGAGGTGGCGTAGGCCGCTGGCGAGCACGACGGCAAGGCCATGGACGCGTTCCGCAATCTTCCGTAAGCCCTCGGGTCCATGATAGACCGCATACATGCCGGCCATGATGGCGAGTAGCACTTGAGCGGTGCAGATGTTGCTGGTCGCCTTTTCGCGTCTGATGTGTTGTTCCCGTGTCTGCAACGCCAACCGATAGGCCACCTGGCCATTTCGGTCCTTTGACACGCCGACGATGCGGCCAGGCATCTGTCGTTTGTACTCCGCTCTTGTGGACAGAAATGCGGCGTGCGGACCGCCGAAGCCCATGGGCACGCCGAATCGCTGGCTGGAGCCCACGGCGATATCGGCGCCAAATTCTCCGGGCGGCCGCAGGAGCGTCAACGCCAGCAGATCTGTCGCCACAACGACAAGGAGGCCGGCCTGGTGAGCCTGTTCGACGAGAGCCTGGTAATCACCGACATAGCCGTCGGTCGTTGGATACTGCAGCAGCAGGCCGCTCAGACGAGGATTGTCAAAGTTAATGGTTTTCGTCGGGCCGACATGGAGGGTGACATTCAGCGGTTCGGCCCTCGTTTGCAAGACTGCAATCGTCTGCGGATGACAATCCTGAGAGACAAAAAACTCTCTGCGTTCGTGGTCGGCTCCCCGTGCAGCGGCAAGGCACATGGCCATGGCCTCAGCCGCCGCCGTGGCTTCATCAAGCAGCGAGGCATTGGCAAGAGGCAAGCCCGTCAGATCGGCAATCATCGTTTGAAAATTGACCAAGGCCTCTAACCGGCCCTGAGCGATCTCTGCCTGATAGGGCGTGTACTGAGTGTACCATCCCGGATTTTCGAGTATGTTCCGCTGAATCACGCCCGGAGTGATGCAGTCGTAATACCCCATGCCCACGTAGGAGCGATAGAGCCGATTCTCCGCGGCAAGGTCGCGCAGCTCTCGCAGCACGTCCTGTTCGCCGCGTTGGAGTGGAAGATCCAAGGCCTGGTTCAGGAGAATGTCGCGAGGCACTGTCACGTCTGTGAGCGCCTGCAACGACTTGAGTCCGAGCAGGGCCAACATTTCCCGGACGTCGGCATCGGTCGGGCCAAGATGACGGTGCGCAAACGTATCGGTCGGATTCAAAAACTCAGGAGTCGCCATGAAGGTGGTAAGCCCTGATTCGGTGTCGACGAACGGCTACACGGAAGATTATCATGTCCACGCCCTCTTCTCCAAGCGGAGATCATGGCTCGGCAGGTCTGCCCGTTCAGTCCGTCTCGAGGCTCAAGCAGGAGCCGGACATTGCGTCCAGACTTGCCTTTTCCGCTCCCATACTGGAAATGGCCGCTACCAGGTTTGTTATAATCACCTATTGCACAACAGTCATACTCCCATGCGTATTCTGGTTATAGAGGACGAAACCAAGGTCGGCTGCTTCATCAAGCGCGCGCTTGAAGAAGAAAGTTACGCGGTCGACCTCTGTGAGGACGGTGCCAAGGGGTTGGAAATGGCGCTGACGACGAATTATGACTCGATCATTGTGGATCTTATGCTTCCGTCGCTGTCGGGACTGGATATCGTCAAAGGGATTCGCCGAGAGCGCATTCAGACCCCGATCCTGATTTTGACCGCACAATCCCAGGTGGATCAGCGCGTAAAAGGCTTGGACGCTGGCGCCGACGATTACTTGACCAAGCCGTTCGCCATCGACGAACTCCTGGCCCGCGTGCGGGCACTGCTGCGCCGTGGAGCAACCGATAGTCCCGGCATCTTACAGATCGACGACCTCGTGCTCAACCCCGCCACGCGTGAAGTCACACGCGGCGGCCAGCGCATCGAGCTGACCTTGAAAGAATACGCGCTGCTCGAATATCTCATGCGACATTCCGGCCGTGTCCTCACTCGCCCGATGATTTCAGAGCACGTCTGGAATCAGGACTTTGACACTTTTACCAACGTCATCGACGTCTATGTCAACTACCTTCGCAACAAAGTCGATCGCGGGCGCGCAAAAAAGCTGATCCATACCATCAGGGGCAGTGGATACATGCTGAAGGCCGACTAGCTGGATGCATCACACGTCCGAGAAAGAGCGAGCTGACTGATGCCGTTGCGCCTCCGACTCAGTCTCTGGTACGGCAGTGCGCTCGCATTGATCCTCGTCGCCTTCTCGACCGTCCTTTATTTCGTCACCGCTCGCAGCCTTCGTGACGCGCTGGATCAGTCCCTGGAAGAAACTGCTGCGGCGGCCGTACGCTCGCTCGAGGAACGGGGGTTCCTTCCCCTGATCAACGAAGAAGAGCTCATGTCCCAGTTCCCGGAGTTGGCGCGCATCGATAAGTTCTTCCAGATCTTCAGCCCTTCCGGCACCATCACCATCCGCTCCCCCAACGTCAAACAGCACGAATTGCCGCTCAGTCGTCGTGCCTTGGAGGTGGCCTTCAACGGCCAAACGATCTTTGAATCGGCCAAGTATCCCAAGGAGCCGCCGCTTCGACTGATCTCTGTGCCGATTATTTACCGCGGAAACCTCCTGTACATCGTCCAGGTCGGCACCTCAATGGAATCGGTGGATCAGACTCTGAATCGACTGCTGCTCGTGCTCTTGGTTACGATGCCGCTCGCGCTGGCCGTTTCGCTGGCTGGCGGCTGGTTTCTAGCCGGACGGGCCTTGCGTCCCGTCGATGCCATCACGCTCGCCGCACAGCGGATCGCCGGCGGCGATCTCACGCAGCGTTTAAACGTCCCTGCGGCCGCCGATGAAATTGGCCGCCTTGCGAGCACCTTCAACAACATGATCGCTCGTCTCGAAACCTCGTTCCGCCAAATTCGTCAATTCAGCAGCGATGCGTCCCACGAGCTGCGCACTCCGTTGACCGTCATGAAGGGAGAAACGGAGCTGGCGTTGCGGAGACCTCGCGAAGCAGGCGACTATACCGTCGTCCTCGAGAGCAATCTGGAGGAAATCGACCGCATGACACGCATCGTCGACGAACTGCTCTTCTTGTCCCGTGCCGACATGGGCGAAGTGAAGATGGAGCGCGTGCCGGTGAAACTCGAGTTGTTGCTGGAAGACATCCACAGGCAAGCCTCTCTGCTCGGCCAGGAACGGAACGTCCAAGTCGTCCTGGGACTGGTGATGCCGGCCGTCGTATTGGGCGATGAATTGCGACTGCGTGAGCTGTTTTTAAATCTCGTGGACAACGCCGTCAAATACTCGCGTCCGGGCGGTTCGGTGGATATCTCGCTGGTCACGCAAAGCGGTCAGGCGAAGTTTGTCATCGTCGATCATGGCATCGGCATCTCGCGCGAAGATCAGAAACGCATCTTCGACCGTTTCTACCGAACAGATGACGCCCGGACCCATACAAAGAAGGGGACGGGCTTAGGTCTGGCCATCTGCGCCTGGATCGTTGAATCCCATCATGGCCGCATTGAGGTGCAGAGCGAACCCAATAAGGGGTCGACGTTTTCCGTCATCCTGCCGTTGGCGGCTTCCTCTTAACGACTTTTAATTCCCTCCTAATTGATCTCTCATTACCAGCTGCTACCGTCCTCGATATGTGTTTGCACAAGACTCGGTCGCTCATCAGTAACACTCTTCATCAATAAGGAGGACGTATGCGTCAGTGGGTACGGAAAGTTCTCAGTGTGACAGTCAGCATGGCCGTGCTCGGCACGGTCTTCTTTGTCGGCAGTCAATCGTTCTCGCCACTTCCCGCCGCTGGCTTAGCAGCGGCGACGACGGTGGCCGCACCTGTGGCTGCGCTCCCCACGAACGGCTTTACCGATGTCGCGAAAGCAGTGACTCCGGCCGTCGTGAACATCACGACGGTGATCGGCGAAAAGATTTCCGGCCGGGGCGGAGAAAACGACCCGCGGGATCGCATGGAAGACTTTTTCGGCGGGCCGAACGGACCGTTCGGACCGTTTGGACCGAAGTTCCGCGGGCCGCAAGGACCTATGGAGCCCCCACGCGGGTTTCGCGGAGGCGGGCAAGGCTCCGGCGTGATCGTGTCGCCTGACGGGTACATCCTCACCAACAACCATGTGATCGATGGCGCGCGCGAAGTCACGGTGACGCTGCCTGACAAGCGGGAATTCACAGGGAAGATCGTCGGCACAGATCCAAAAACTGATCTGGCGGTCGTAAAAATCGACGGGAAGGATCTTCCGACCATTCCCTGGGGAGACGCCTCGAAGCTGCAGGTCGGAGAGTATGTACTCGCGGTCGGCAACCCCTTCGGTTTGAATTCGACGGTGACGCTCGGCATCGTCAGCGCACTCGGGCGCGGTCACATGGGGATCACCCAATATGAAGATTTCATTCAGACCGATGCCGCAATCAATCCGGGTAATTCCGGCGGCGCCTTGGTGAATACCAGAGGCGAGCTCGTCGGTATCAACACGGCCATCTTCTCGCAGAGCGGAGGCTACCAGGGCGTCGGCTTTGCCGTACCGACCAGCATGGGCCAGCCGATCTACGAGAGCCTGGTCAAGACTGGGAAAGTCGTCCGAGGCTATCTCGGCATCGGCATCCAGGACCTCAACAAAGATCTGGCGAAGTCCTTCCACGTGACCGATGGGAAGGGTGCCTTGGTGACCGACGTCAAGGAGGACAGCCCCGCAGATCACGCCGGTCTGCAACAAGGCGACGTCATCACGGCCTACCAATCTTCGCCGGTGGAAGATGCCGTGGCGCTGCAGCGCTTGGTGACCAAGACGACCGTGGGAGCGAAGGTGTCCATGAAGGTGCTGCGAGACGGGCATGAGAAGGAACTTACCGTCAAGATCGGCGAGCAGCCCGGCGAGACCAAGATCGCCAAGGCTGATAGCAATGACGGAGAATATGCATTTGCTGGTGTGGCCGTTGCCGACCTCGATCGCGACACCGCCAAAGAGCTAGGCATCAAAGGAAAGGCTCAGGGCGTGGTGGTCACGAGTGTCGAGCCGGACAGCGGTGCCGACAAAGCCGGGCTGATGCCCGGAGACGTGATCCGGGAAATCAATCGGCAGCCCGTGAAATCCGTGAAGGAGTTCGAAAAACTCTCTTCGTCGGTAAAGAAGGGCGACAATGTGCTGATGCTGATCAACCGCCGGGGCGCGTCATTATTTCTGAGCGCCAAGGTGTAAACAGCCATCGTCCCGAGGGGGTTGTCCTAGCGATAGCCCCCTCGCGGGCCCCGCTCGCCCCGCTTCCGCACACGGGGCGTGGACGCCTCCCCTAAGGCGTGCCCAGTCAGATCATACGTCGCAGCGTCGGTAATCTTTACTTTAAGACAGTCCCCGGGACGTGGCACTCCTTTCCCTGGGTCAGACCCCTGGATATAGACGACTCCATCGATCTCCGGTGCCAGTCCTTCATGCCGGCCTTCGAGCCAGTGGCCGCCTTCTTCAGTACAACCATCAACCAGCACCTCGAGGGTTGAGCCGATACGTTCGACATTTTTCGCCCCTGCAATTCTTTCCTGGACGGCCAGTAATGCATTACGGCGCTCCTCCATCTGAGCACGATCGATCGTGTCACTGAGTGTGGCAGCCGGAGTCCCTTCTTCGTCGGAGTATAGAAATGCCGCAACACGGTCGAACTCCGCCTCCTCGACGTACCGTACCAATTCTTCGAAGGCCTCCTCGGTTTCTCCCGGAAAGCCCACGATAAATGCGGTGCGAAAGGTCACGCCGTGGACCCGGGATCTGATGCGCTCGACCAGTGTTTCGATGGTGCGGCGGTCTCCCAAGCGGTGCATGCGTTTGAGCATCACGCTATTGATATGCTGAAGGGGCATGTCGATGTACTTCGTGATCCGCTCTTCTCCCGCATAGAGGTCCAGCAGCTCATCGGTGACCTGCTGCGGATAGAGATAGAACGGCCTGATCCATCGCAGGCCGTCAACCTTTACAAGTTCCCGCAGCAAGGACACAAGCCCGTGGCGGACGCCGAGATCAACGCCGTAATTGACGGTATCCTGCGATATGAGATTGATCTCTTTGACACCCTCTTCCGCCAATCGCCGTACTTCCATGACGATAGAATCGATTGGCCTGCTGCGTTGCTTTCCTCGCATGAGTGGAATCGCACAAAAGGCGCAGTTGCGGTTACACCCTTCGGCGATCTTGACATAGGCACTGTGAGCGGTCCCGAGGCGAAGGCGCGGCGCCATGGCGTCATACAAGTAGGGAGGCTGGCTGATCCATAACTGTTGGCGCTGGACCTTGGGCGTGAGGAGATCGCGGCAAATGTCGGCGATCTTCCCGAACTCGCCTGTGCCGACGACGCCGTCGAGCTCCGGCAATTCTCTCAAGAGATCCCCCTGATACCTTTGGGCCAGACAGCCGGCCGCGATGAGCACGCGGCAGGCACCGGATTGCTTCAGCTGAGCGTGCTCCAGGATGGTATTAATGGACTCCTGTTTGGCCTCTTCGATGAACCCGCAGGTGTTGATGATGACGACTTCTGCCTTCTTGGGATTGCCGGTCAGTTCAAAGCCGTCGGCGGCAAGCGTGCCGAGCATGACCTCTGAGTCGACCTGATTCTTCGTGCACCCTAGATTGACAAAGCCGACCGTCGTCTTTCGGGAGGACCGTACCCTTGGGGCGGACGTCTTCCGTCGGTCCATCTGTATCAGCGGTTGACTCATGAGCCTGTCAGTCTACGCAACGCCCGAAAAGACTGTCAACGAACCCCTTGCAGGCGAGGGACCGATTCCCCTATGGTGCGGACGATGATCAGGACCTTTCAAGGCATCACACCAAGGATTCCCAAATCCTGCTTCATTGAGGATACAGGGATCATCATCGGCGACGTGGCAATGGGCGAACAATGCAGCGTCTGGTTTCATGCGGTGGTTCGCGGGGATGTGCATTATATCCGCATCGGCCATCGGACCAATATACAGGATTTATGCATGCTGCATGTGACTCACGATACCCATCCGCTGATCATCGGCAGCGACGTTACGATCGGCCATCACGTGGTTTTGCACGGCTGCACGATCAAGGATCGTGTGCTGATCGGCATGGGGGCAATCATCATGGATGGGGCGCTCATCGGCGAGGATTCGGTGGTGGGGGCAGGCGCCCTGGTCACTGAAGGCACTGTGGTTCCCCCAAAGAGCCTTGTACTCGGCTCACCGGCGAAGGTCCGCCGAACGGTCACAGAAAGTGAAGTGTCGTGGATTCGAGAATCGTCCGCCAACTATGTGAAGTACGCCGGCCAATACCTGACCGACTCGGGAAGAAATGCCGGTTTTAAAGTGTGAAGGTTGAAAAGTTACAAAGTTGAAAAGTCCGGATAACTTTATAACTTTCTAACTTTCTGACTTTTCAACCGGTTCCCCCCGATTCGAATGAAACAGATCGGATCCCCCACCACCGCGGTTTGAAACTGCTGCCGTTCGACATGGTAGGCAATCCCTTTGCGATGACACCAGTCGGCAATCCAGTTGACTTCCTCCACCGAGGTCGTGACGAACCCCGGCAACCGCAGCTTAGACATGCAGCGATTGATGAGGGACCTGAGAATGTTGCGCTCCTTCACAAATGCACCGCAGTTGAACGTTAATGGCACGGCACGGCCATAGGACAACGCCGCGACATAGGGAAACCGCTCAGGATCGTTCAAGACGCTGACGATCCACAGATGGTCGAATGTTCCACGAGTCCCTCGCGCATCGCGAGCATGAAATCGAACAGGAAGCCCGCGACAGGCCCGATTGAGCGTACCCACTTCCAAGCGCCGGAGATTGCAAGCCAGCACGGTGCGATGCAACTCGAGCGATTCAACAAGCAGCGCCGGCAGTTCCGCAACGCCTGCGCCGACGTACAGACTGCGTCCACCGGCCGGTAACCGCTTGACCAAGGCTTCTCCGACGCGCGTGCCCAGGCGGCGGGATGGTCCCCGTTTGGACTTCCAGAATGCGTCCCCTCCTTCATAGCAATAGATCCTGGCCAGTCGTCGATAGTCGAGACCGTCAAATGCCTCGGAGATCCGACGACGTGTCGCCGACCTAATTCGTTTGGACCGTCTCATCGGCGGCTTGATACGGCCAGATCTTCGATGCAACCGACGACGATCTCACTGACCCCCTCAAGGAAGTCCAGGTCCAAGCTGTCAAGCGTATCGGTGGGTTGATGGTAATGGGCATTACGGAAATTGGCCGTGTCCGTCAACATCACGGCGGGGTAGCCCTCGTCCCAAAACGCCGCATGGTCACTCCGGCGGACATCGGGAAGACTTTCGCCGCGTCCAGGGACCGTCAAGGCAAGGGTCGGCGTGGCCTGTGCCGTCCGCCGCGCGCTGCGTTCGACAGCCGCAACCAAATGGCGCGAGGATTCGTTCCCAACGATGCCGAGAAAATTCCCCACCGTCGGGACAGGAATGGGGACGCCGGGCGGCGTGCGCTGGGAGCCGGCCTCCTGGCTGGCATACCCGACACACTCCAGCACAATCGCACCGTCCAGAGATTGACCGGCTTGTTTAAGGCCGGAGATGAAGGCTCGGCTACCCAGCAGTCCATGCTCCTCGAGGCAGAACGCGGCAATCCACACCGGTCGCGTCACGGCCATTCGCTTCAGCCAATACGCCGATTCAAGAAGAACGGCCAATGCACTGGCGTTGTCGTCAGCTCCCGGGGAGCCCATGACGGTGTCGTAATGTGCGCCGATCAGCAGCGGGGCTTGCCCGTTTCCGCCCGACCGTCCCAGCGGCCATTTGACGCCGAGAATATTGAAGTAGGACTTCCCCAAGGCTCGAAACGGCTGCCCGCTCGTCGTCAAGCCGGATTCAGCGAACCGTGCCGCGAGATATTCTGCAGCCTGGCTCAATGCGTGCGGGGCGCTCTCGGGATGGCGTTCTCCAATCAACGATTGGAGATGGCGGAGAAGGCGGTTCCGTCGGTTGGGCAAGGGGACGTCGTGCCGTTACGCGGTGATTTCCGTGCCAATGCCTTTGCGCGTAAATACTTCAAGGAGAATGGCATGCGGCATGCGGCCATCGATGATGTGGGCCTTGCCGACGCCCTGTTCCAGGGCATCCAGGCAGGCATGGACCTTGGGCAACATACCTTCGGTGATCGTGCCCTTCTTGACCATTCGCTGAACGTCCTTACGCGAGACGGTAGATAAATGACGTCCCTTGGCATCGCGGATGCCTTTGATATCCGTCAACATGACGAGCTTCTCAGCGTGCAAGGCCCCGGCGATCGCTCCAGCTACGAGGTCAGCATTAATGTTGTACGTGTTGCCTTCGCGGTCAGTCCCGATGGGAGCGATCACCGGAATATAATGATCGCCCTGAAGCTTGAACAGGAGGCTGGGATCCACTTTTTCAATGTCTCCGACAAAGCCGAAATCGCTTTCTTCGTCGTCTTCGTCGAGGTCACGCTCCAAACTCTCCGCCCAAGCGCGGGCAGTCAACGGTTTCGTCAGGATCAATCCCCCGTCCTTCCCGCTGAGACCGACGGCACTTCCGCCGTGGCGGTTGATGAGATCCGTGATCTCCATGTTGATTTTTCCTGCCAGCACCATTTCAACGATTTCCATCGTCGCTTCATTTGTCACACGCACCCCGTACAGGAATTTTGATTCAATGCCGAGACGGTCGAGCATCTTGTCGATCTGCGGTCCCCCCCCGTGGATGATGACGGGATTGAGGCCGACGTACTTCAACAAGACCACATCCTGTGCGAATCGTTCCTTCAACGACGATTCCGTCATCGCGTTGCCGCCGTACTTGATCACGATGGTCTTGCCGCGGAACGTACGGATGTACGGCAAGGCCTCGATGAGCACGTTGGCTTTCCGAATGAGTTTGTTCATCGTCGGCTCCTCAAAGGGTAGATCACCCTGGCAACAGGCGCGACCATAGCACGATCGGGCGCATCAGGCCCAGTGAAATTCCCCAGAGCGCTCCCCTCTTTACTTCTCCCTTTTGGCCGCGCGACCAATGGTGGGCCGGCCTGCCCGTGGATGCGCACGGTCGTAGACCGCCATCAGTTGATCCGTCACCACATGCGTGTACCGTTGAGTCGTGCTGAGCGAGGCGTGCCCCAACATCTCCTGGATGCTGCGAAGGTCGGCCCCTTCGTCGAGGAGATGGGTGGCAAACGAATGGCGCAGGGTGTGCGGGCTGACCGCTCCACCCGTGAGCCGGCTCGAATACCGTGCAACGATCCGAGCCACGCTCCGTGTGGTAAGCCGACCCCCTCGCTGGTTGCAAAAGAGCGCCTGAGGGAGGACGCCGGCCATGGGACAGGAAAGACTCATGCGGTAGCGGCGGATCGAATGCAAGGCGGCATCCCCAATCGGGACAATCCGCTCCTTTCGTCCCTTTCCTTGCAAACGGACAAGCCCTTCCGACTCATGGACGTCCCCCATGTCCAACGCCACCAACTCGCTCACGCGCGCCCCCGTCGAATACAGGGTTTCCAGCAGAGCGCGGTCCCGCAACGAGACGACCGTCTGCCCGACGGGAAAGGTCATGAGAGCGCCGGCATCGTCTTTCGTCAGGACCCGTGGAAGAAATTTGGGTTGTTTCGGTGTCCGCATTCCCTCGACCGGATTGCGACCGAGCCAGCCGCATCGCGTGAGGTAACGGTAGAAGCTCCTGATGGCGGCAAGCTTTCGCGCCAGCGAGGACGGTTTGCCGCCTCGTTGATCCAGCCACTGGAGATACGCCCGGACGGTATCGGTGGACAGCGAAGCCGGATCGACCGGTAAAGTCATTAGCCGGCGGGAAACGAGAAACCTATGCAATTGCCGCAGGTCTGAGGCGTAATTCCGAACGGTTTCCGGCGATGCCCATTGTTCCGTACGAAGAAACGTTATGAAAGCCCTGATCGGCTCATCCATGCGGCATGGTCCTCAAGTGCCCGCTGCGAAATGAGCTGTCGCTTGCGCTCCTTATCCCTGACAGGGACGGAAAGGGGCGGGAAGAGTCCGAAGTTCATGTTCATCGGCTGAAAATGCCGGGGGTCAGTACCCGTAATATAGGACACGAGACAACCGTGAGCCGTCGTCGTCGGAGGCGTGAGACACGGCAGTCCTTCAAGGACCCGAACAGCATTTATCCCAGCAAGGCCTCCCATCGACGCCGAATCCGTATAGCCTTCCACCCCGACCAACTGCCCCGCGAAGAAGAGCGTATTGCGGTCTTTGAACTGCAGAGTATTACGCAAGAGGTGGGGCGAATTGATGAAGGTATTACGGTGCAGGCTGCCGTAGCGGAGGAATTCCGCCTGTGCTAGGCCTGGGATCATCCGAAAGACGCGCTTCTGCTCGCCATAGGTCAATCGCGTCTGGAACCCGACCATGTTGTAGCAAGAACGGTGGGCATTTTCCGTTCGGAGCTGTACGACAGCATAGGGCCTGGTACCGTTCGGACATTGGAGGCCCACCGGCTTCAACGGTCCGAACTGCATCGTCTCTCTTCCGCGTTCGGCCATGACCTCGATCGGCAGGCAGGCTTCAAAGTACGGGATCTGCTCGAACGCTTTCGGCTGAACCTTCTCGGCCGTCAGCAGCGCCTGATAAAACTGTTGATAGGTGGGTTCATCCATCGGGCAGTTGAGGTAATCGTCTCCACCCTTGTCATAACGGGACGCCCGGAAAGCGACCGTCATCTCGATGGACTCCGCGTCGACGATCGGCGAAATCGCATCATAAAAATACAGATGATTCGACTGTGTGAGCCGCGCGATTGCCTGGGACAGATTGTCCGAGGTGAGAGGTCCGGTCGCCACGATGCAGACGCAATCGGTCGGGACGTCGGTAATCTCCTCACGAAGAATGCGGACGTTCGGGTGACTGTCGAGGGCCTGCGTGATTTTAAAGGAAAACTGATCCCGGTCCACCGCGAGCGCCGACCCGGCCGGCACGCGCACTTCATCGGCAACCCTGATGATGAGCGATCCCTGGCGTCGCATTTCTTCCTTCAGAATGCCCGCGGCGGTGAAGGGATCTGTGGAGCCAAGTGAATTCGAACAGACCAATTCGGCCAGCCCGCCGGTTTTGTGAGCGGGCGTCGCTTCTTTGGGACGCATCTCGATCAGCGTCACTTTCGCCCCCCGGTTGGCCGCCTGCCAGGCAGCTTCGGAACCGGCCAAACCGCCGCCGATAATGACGATGTCTTCGCGCATGTGAGAGGAACTCCATGGAAGAGCTGACATGCAGAAGTGCATTGTAGAAATCGGCTTTCAGGGATGTCAAGGCGAATGCGTGAGAACGCAAATACAAATCCTTGCGCGCATGATCATTCGCCGTTCCATTCAACGTGGTCTACATTGAACCCCAGATTAGCCCCATGCTAGACTTCCCGCCCATGGGCGATTAGCTCAGTGGCAGAGCGCTTCCTTCACACGGAAGAGGCCACAGGTTCGATACCTGTATCGCCCACCATCTGTTCATCCCGCTTCCGACACAGCGCTCTCCGAGCTGCACAAATCATCCTGGACACCGCGCCATAGCGCAAAACACGTCCTGGACTCAACATATTCAGCACATCACGGCGCTTCGAGTGCGGATACCGCTCGCTGAAGAGCCTGAGAGCCTAGAAGCGATGGCGAGCACGGTGGCAGTGATTTGCCTTACGAGCCTTCCTCCCCGTACAATCGCTTCCCGCCCGCGAGATCTTATGAAAACTGCTGATTTGATGACAACGCTCGAGGACATTTCAGATGCAGTCCTCAGACTCGACGGGCAAGGGAAGTGTATGTCGATGAATCAGGCGGCGGAGCACATCTTACGCCGCTTGGGCCATGATCCCGCGAAAACGATCGGACTCTCAGTGTGGGAATTGTTTCCTGCCCTCAAAGGAACAGTGGCTGAGCAGAAACTTCGCCAGGCCCTCGATGACCAAAGGCCGATTCAGCACGAGCTGTACTCGCCCGTCGAACAGCGGTGGTATGAAAGCCAGGCGTTTCCTTCCTCGCCAGGCGTGGTGTTGATATTCCGAGACATCACGGAGCGGATGACGCAACACTCGCCAGAAGCCATCCATACCTTGTAGCCTAACCAGTCGCCGCTAGCAAAGGAGGCGCCCTCGGAGAAGGGCGTTCCGAGCGATCTCCTTATATTTTCACGGGAATTCACCTTTTCCACCCCCCAAAGCTTTACTTGGTGCAAAGTCGCCGATTCCTGGACAGAACCATGGCCCTCGGCTACACTTTGTTCAGTCGGTATAAGAATCTGATAGAGGAGATGAGGTAGAGCTATGAAGACGACACTTATTGCAGTGTGTCTGCTCGTGATC